>CAINTU010000150.1 GCA_903853515.1 uncultured Micrococcales bacterium
CACAATAGCACCTTGCAATTGAGAAGCTGACATAGTAGCACTAAAGTTACCATACCCCCCTGTAGAGAAACCGCACCGCAGTTATTCTTGGCCGAACCGGCAGAAACCTAGGGGCCGGCATGTCGGGCGGAGTCGCCTTCGTCTATAAGCTTCGCGCCGACCGCGTAAACCCAGATTCGCTTTCTGCGGGTGAACTAGATCTAGAACCGTTGAACGAGCAAGACGCGTTTGCCCTCAAGTCCTTGCTTTCACTGCATCTTCAAGCAACAGAGTCGCAATTGGCCAAATCGATGCTTGCTGACTTCGAAACAGAAAAATCGAATTTCACCAAGATTGTGCCTCGCGATTATGCCAATGTGCGAAAGATTCAAGCCAAGGCGCAAGAGCAGGGTGTCGATCTAGATAGTGAACAAGTGTGGCTTGACATTTTGGCGGTGAATAGCAATGGCTGATCCAAGGGGTTTTCTAAAGGTCACTGAGCGCGAGACTGCGGCACCAAGACCTGTTGAAATTCGTGTGCGCGACTGGAAAGAAGTTTATGAAAAACGCGATCAGGGTGTGCTTCAAGACCAGGCCTCGCGTTGCATGGATTGCGGTATCGCTTTTTGCCACCAGGGATGCCCGCTCGGCAACCTGATTCCTGAATGGAACGACCTGACATGGCGCGGCGATGGCAAGGCAGCCATCGAGCGTCTGCACGCCACCAATAATTTTCCTGAATTCACGGGCAAACTTTGCCCTGCACCGTGCGAGAGTTCTTGCGTTTTATCAATCAATCAGCCTGCCGTAACCATCAAAGAAATTGAAGTCAGCATTATCGAGCAGGCTTTCGATCGCGGCTGGGTAGAGGCCCATGCCCCTGAGCGAATGACAGGCAAAACCGTTGCCGTCGTTGGCTCTGGGCCTGCAGGTTTGGCCGCTGCTCAACAGCTCACGCGCGCGGGTCACACCGTCGCCGTTTATGAACGCGACGATGCGATTGGCGGACTGCTGCGCTACGGCATCCCAGATTTCAAAATGCAAAAGTCTGATCTCGATAGAAGACTTAAGCAGATGCAGGCTGAGGGCACTCGCTTTAGAACTTCAGTGAACGTCGGGGTCGACATTAGCTGGGATGAATTGCTTCGACGCTATGAAGCAGTTTTGGTTGCTACTGGTTCGACCAAGCCACGCCCATTGCCGATTGCCGGCGCAGATCTAGATGGCGTGCATTTCGCTATGGATTACTTGGTCGGGGCAAACCGTCGTGTCGCTGGCAGCGAGGTCGAGAACCAAATCATCGCTGAAGGCAAGAACGTAATCATTCTTGGGGGTGGCGACACAGGTGCTGACTGTCTTGGCACAGCAACAAGGCAAGGCGCAAAGTCGGTAACCACTCTTGCAATCGGCAAAATGCCCTCAACAGAACGAGCCGAGCACCAGCCTTGGCCGACGATGCCCGACCTCTATGAAATCTCGAGTGCTCACGAGGAATTTGGCGAGCGCAAATATTTGGCATCGACAGTCGAATTTGTTGGCAGCAATGGCAAACTCACTGGCGTCAAAGTTGCCGAGACAGAGTTCGTCGATGGCATGCGCCAACCAAAACCCGGCACAGAAATTGTTTTGCCTGCAGATTTAGTTCTTTTGGCTCTTGGGTTCACCGGCCCCGAAACTAAAAGTGTTGAAGAGCAACTCAAGTTGCCACTAGACGCTAAAGCAAATTTTGATCGAGCATCAGATTATTCAACTGCCGTAGATGGCGTATTTGTGGCCGGCGATGCCGGTCGCGGCCAAAGCCTAATCGTTTGGGCAATCGCCGAAGGGCGTGCAGCAGCGGCTGCCATTGACAAGTACCTTGAGGGTTCAACTGATTTGCCTTCACCCATAAAGCCAAGCGACAGACCACTGACCACCTAAGTCATCGAGCCTCACACAGGTAGGCTTGTTCGAGACCCAAACCCCAAAGGAAGCAATGAGACGCGCCAAGATTGTAGCGACACTAGGTCCAGCAACTTCAAGTTATGAACAGATCAAAGCAATCATCGAAGCCGGCGTTGATGTCGCTCGAATGAACCTAAGCCACGGCAGCTATGACGTTCACGAAGGCATCTATCACACCGTGCGCAAGGCAGCAGCTGACCTCGGCAAATCCGTGGGTATCTTCGTTGACCTGCAAGGCCCAAAGATTCGTCTAGGCAGATTCGCTGATGGCCCTGTCATGCTCGAAAAAGGCGCCACCTTCAAGATCACAATCGATGAGGTACTGGGCGATGTGAACATCTGCGGCACCACTTTTAAGGGTCTACCTGGCGATGTCAAGGTGGGCGACTCGCTTCTAATCGACGATGGCAAGGTTGGCTTGCGCGCGACTGCAGTTGACGACCGCACGGTCACGACCGTAGTTGAGGTTGCCGGCATGGTTAGCAACAACAAGGGCATCAATTTGCCTGGCGTTGCCGTGAACGTGCCTGCGCTCTCAGAAAAAGATGAAGACGATTTGCGTTGGGGTCTCAGACTAGGCGTAGACATGATTGCGTTATCTTTCGTTCGCAACGCGAGCGACATCGTGCGCGTACACGAGATTATGAAAGAGGAGGGTCGGTTCGTTCCGACCATCGCAAAGATCGAGAAGCCGCAGGCTGTCGAAGCACTCGAAGAGATTATCGATGCCTTCGACGGCGTGATGGTCGCTCGTGGCGATCTGGGTGTTGAGCTGCCATTCTGGCAGGTGCCGCTGGTTCAAAAGCGAGCCGTAGAACTATCTCGCCGATGGGCAAAGCCAGTAATCGTTGCCACCCAAATGCTCGAATCGATGATCACCGCATCAAGACCTACTCGCGCAGAGGCGAGCGACGTCGCTAACGCTGTGCTTGATGGCGCAGACGCTCTTATGCTTTCGGGTGAGACATCGGTTGGCGAGTTTCCAGTTGAGACCGTGTCGGCAATGGCGAGCATTATTGAGGCCACCGAAGAGAACGGTATAGACCGAATTCCTGGCCTTGGCACCAAGCCGCATACCCACGGTGGCGCGATTACCTTGGCCGCGGTCGAAATTGCAGAACTGCTCGGTTCGAAATACATCTGTGTGTTCACCGAAAGCGGCGACTCACTTCGCCGTGTCTCGCGCCTTAGAAACAAGATTCCGATGCTAGCTTTCACACCACTCGAAGAAACCCAACGTCGATTGTCGCTAGTTTGGGGTTCGAACGTTCACCTAGTGAAAACCGTGCAACATACCGATGAGATGATGCATCAGGTCGATGAGATCTTGCTCAACAACAAGCTTGCTTCGGTTGGCGATGAAGTGGTTGTCGTTGCCGGCACACCGCCAGGCATTCCTGGTTCGACAAACTCGCTACGTGTGCACCGTGTTGGCGATGCTGTGAATGAAGCGGCACCTGCCTTCAAGCGCTAAGAATCACACCTAGCTAACGCTGTGCATTTCTAAAACGCCAAGCGCATTGCAGACGTCAAGTTAAAGAACTAAACCCCCAAGTTATTTCTTGGGGGTTTAGTTTTAGGGTGCCGAAGGTGGGAGTCGAACCCACACGCCCTTTCGAGGCAAAGCATTTTGAGTGCTCCGCGTCTGCCATTTCGCCACTTCGGCTTTTGCGACAGAGGCTATTCTAGCCGATTCCCAGCTCAAGAAAAGACTATGGTTATTTGCTATGAGCCAAGAATCGCGCCCAAGAATCGTCATCGCCGAAGACGAATCAATCATCAGGCTCGATATTGTCGAGACCCTAGGCGAACACGGCTTCGACGTTGTGGCACAGGCGGCCGATGGTCAGCAGGCAGTTGATGCTGCAATTGAGCAAAAGCCCGACCTAGTTTTGATGGACATCAAAATGCCAAACATGGATGGCCTGATGGCAGCCGAACTTCTGCGTGAGCAACGCATCCCAGTGGTTCTTCTTACTGCATTTAGTTCACCAGATTTGGTCGAGCGCGCAAGCGCCGCGGGTGTCTACAGCTATGTGGTCAAGCCCTTCAATGCCAGCAATCTGATCCCAGCCCTGAGAATCGCCTTGTCATTGCATTCAAAAATTGCCGCGAGCCAGGCCGAAGTCGAAGACGTCACCGAGAAACTTGAGACCAGAAAACTCGTCGATCGAGCAAAGGCGCTTTTGACCGAGCGCATGCAACTAAACGAGCCAGAGGCCTTTCGCTGGATTCAGAAGGCGTCGATGGATCGCAGACTTTCAATGCGAGAGGTTGCCCAGACCGTAATTGAGCAACTGAGTGCCAAAGCCTAACTAGCGGTTGTCTCGCAAATAATTTGTGATGCGAATCGTGCTCAGTCGCTTGCCGCTATCGTCTGTGATTTCAACGTTGTGGGTAGCCAACGTGCGTCCAAGGCTGGCCAAAGTCGCTCTGGCATGCAATAGCCCGTCTTTTGCGCTACCTGAATGCGATGCATTTATCTCGATACCAACGGCGTGACGTCCAAAACCTGCAGCCAACGTGGCGCACATGCTGCCGAGGGTTTCACCGAGCACTACATAAGCCCCACCGTGCACAAGGCCTAGCGGTTGGCGATTTCCCGCAACCGGCATGGTCGCATAACCCGACTCACCCGAGAGTTCAATTATTTCTATGCCCATGGTTTCAGCGAGCTCACCGAGACCTCGATATTCGATGATGGTCTTTGCCTCTGCTGATAGTTCTTGGCTCATGGTTCACTCTGTTTCTCGATATTTTCGCGGTAGCACGGCTAGCCAATCTTGTCGCCAGTGGCGATTAGGCTGAAGCAATGACTTCTTCAAAAAAGCCTACCCTTCTGCTTATTGATGGTCATTCATTGGCCTTTAGGGCTTTCTATGCTCTAAGCCCTGACTCGTTTCGAACCCCAGACGGTCAGCACACCAACGCCGTGCACGGTTTTATCTCGATGATGCTAAACATTTTGGCCAACGAGAAACCGACACATCTTGCAGTAGCCTTCGATCTCTCTCGAGCGAGTTTTCGCACAGAAGAATACCCGGAATACAAGGGCACTCGAGGTGAGACACCACCTGAGTTCAATGGTCAAACCGAGCTCTTGAGAATGGCTTTAGAAGCCATGGATATTTGCACGCTCACCAGAGAGAACTTCGAGGCCGACGACATTTTGGCATCTCTGGCAGATCAGGGGGCAGATGCCGGGTACACCGTCTATGTGGTCAGTGGCGATCGCGACACATTCCAGTTGATTCAAGATGATGTGACGATTCTGTATCCCGTCAAGGGCGTGCTAAATCTTGCACGCATGAACGACGAGGCTGTGCTCGAGAAATACGGCATCCATGCCAAGCAGTACCCAGACCTAGCCGCACTTGTCGGCGAGACAAGTGATAACCTTCCAGGCATTCCCGGAGTTGGCCCAAAGACCGCGGCTAAGTGGCTGCAACAGTATGGCTCTCTTAGCGAAATTTTGGCCAACGCAGATCAGATTGGCGGCAAGGTAGGCGAGAGCCTGCGCGAGCACCAGCAGCTAGCGGTTAGAAACCGGCGTTTGAACCACCTTGTGCGCGATCTCAAAATCGAGAAGACGTTCGATGATTTCGAATTGGCACCTGTCGATGAAGGCAAAGTTCGCGAGGCATTCGCCAAATTGCATTTCAAGTCGCTTTTAGAGCGCGTTCTTCGCGCTCGCGGGGTAGTTCCTGGCACAAAACCGGCCGGCGCTGACAGCGAGGCACGCGAAGTTTCTGCCGGCGCAGACGCGGCAGAGAACATGGCTGCGGTTATTGCGCTTGCGCGAAACATTGAGTTGCCTGTCGACTCGACTGCAAACTCAAAATTGATCAAAGACCTATTGGCTAACCCAGCTACATCAGTGTGGCCAATCTTTGAAAATGGCGTGCTAACCGAGATCGGCTTGGCAAGCGAAACTGCCCGCAACAGTCTTATACCAGATGACGACGCTTTTGACA
>CAINTU010000151.1 GCA_903853515.1 uncultured Micrococcales bacterium
ATAGTCATCTGCGCCAGCTTCGAGCCCCTCGAGTTCGTCGCCCTCTTCGGTCTTGGCTGTCAACATAATGATCGGCACCATCGACTCTGCTCGAATCGATTTGCAGATTTCGACACCGCTTTTGCCTGGCAACATCGAGTCGAGCAAAATCAGGTCAGGGCTGTGGCGGTGAAAGGCTGGCTCTGCCTCGAGCCCAGTGGCGGCATAAACAATGTCATAGCCAGCCGACTGCAAAATCATGCCGACACTCTCGCGAAATGCGTCGTCATCTTCGACGACCAAAATCTTTGCGCTCATACGAATACCTTATGTCTAGTAGCGGTAGTGGTCTACCTTAAACGGTCCCTGCGGCGCCACGCCAATATATCTGGCTTGGTCGTTCGACAGTTTGGTGAGCTCGACGCCGAGTGCCTCAAGGTGCATACTTGCGACCTTTTCGTCGAGATGTTTAGGCAAAATGTGCACACCGATTGGGTATTCGGTGGGCTTGGTGAAAAGCTCGATCTGAGCCAGCACCTGGTTGCTAAACGAATTGCTCATGACAAAACTTGGATGCCCTGTGGCGTTGCCTAAATTCATTAGGCGTCCTTCAGACAAAATCAGCACCGAGCGGCCGTTCGGCAAACGCCATTCGTGCACCTGAGGCTTTATCTCAATCTTTTCGGCACCTTTGATGCGCGAGATGCCGGCCATGTCGATCTCATTATCGAAGTGGCCGATGTTGGCAACCACTGCCAAATGCTTCATGCCAAGGATGTGCTCGGCAGTGACAACGTTTGCGTTGCCTGTGCCGGTGATCACGAAATCAACTTGTGACAACACGCGCTCAAGTGGCACGACCTGAAAGCCATCCATGGCTGCTTGTAGAGCGCAAATCGGGTCAACCTCGCCGATGATAACTCGGCCACCCTGACCGCGAATGGCTTCTGCCGCCCCCTTGCCCACGTCACCATAGCCGGCTATATAAACAGTCTTGCCGCCAATCAAAATATCGGTTGCGCGGTTGAGACCATCAGGCAGTGAGTGCCTGATGCCGTATTTGTTGTCGAATTTAGATTTGGTCACCGAGTCATTGACGTTGATAGCTGGGAACAATAGTTCGCCGCGCTTGAAAAAGTCATATAGGCGGTGAACGCCGGTGGTGGTTTCTTCGGTAACACCGATGATCTCTTCGGCGATCTTGGTGAACCTGTCACCGCGCAGTTTTAGCGAACCGCGCAGCAGCTCGAGAATCACTGCATATTCTTCGCTGTCATCGATGCCGGTTGGCGGCACTGAACCCGCAAGTTCAAACTCACGACCCTTGTGAACCAAGAGTGTCGCGTCGCCGCCGTCATCGAGAATCATGTTTGGGCCGATATAACTTGCGCCTTCTTCTTGAGCTTCTTGACTCCAGTCAAAAATCTGGTCGGTGCACCACCAGTATTCGGTTAGGTCTTCACCTTTCCAGGCGAATACTGGCACACCGGCAGGCAGTGCAGCGGTGCCCTCTGGGCCAACGACAATAGCTGCCGCTGCCTCATCTTGGGTTGAAAAAATGTTGCAACTTGCCCAGCGAACTTTAGCGCCGAGCTCAACAAGGGTTTCGATTAGCACTGCGGTCTGCACAGTCATGTGCAGCGAACCTGCGATGCGTGCACCAGCAAGTGGCTTGCTCGGGCCGAATTCTTTTCGCAAAGTCATAAGCCCAGGCATCTCGTTTTGGGCAAGACGAATCTGGTGGCGACCAGCCTCGGCGAGCGACAAATCTGCGACTTTGAAGTCGAATTTGGTCTTGGTCGAAGAGTTGGTTGCTGGGGTCATGGGTTCTATTATCCCAGTAATAAATCAGCTAGCGCAGCGACGAAAAATGGCTTTAGGCCCGAATCAGCGCGAGCACTTCATCGCGAATTGCGGCCATAGTTGTTTCGAGTCGAGCCTCTGCATTTAGTCGCAACAGCGGCTCGGTATTTGATGCGCGCACATTGAACCACCACCAGTCGCTCGAATCGTGATCGCCAACGACAAAGTCGTTTGACCGAACCGTGATGCCATCGAATTCGTCAAAAACGCAACGGCCGGCAAACGCCTCGACGATTCTTGCCTTGGCCGAGGGCACATCGCTGACAGTCGAGTTGATCTCGCCAGACAGGTGATACGGGTTGTATTGTTTTGCGAATTCGCTTAGCGGCAGGTCTTGATGACCGAACTCGGCAAGCACGTGCATCGCTGCGAGCATGCCGTTGTCTGCACCCCAAAAATCCCTGAAATAGTAATGTGCAGAATGTTCGCCACCAAAAATGGCGTTCGTATCAGCCATGCGATCTTTGATCAGCGAGTGGCCGACTTTGGTGCGCTCGCCGGTTGCGCCGTCATCTTTGATTACCTGAGCGACGATTCGCGAAGTGATCAGGTTATAGAGCACCGTGATATCTGACTCGTCGCCTAAAGCCCTTGCTCGTGCAATTTCGCGACGCGCCACCATGGCAGCCACCGCCGAAGGTGTGACCGGTTGCCCCAGTTCATCAATCACAAAGCAACGGTCTGCGTCGCCGTCAAAAGCTAACCCAAGATCGGCACCGTGTGCGACCACGGCTTTTTGCAGGTCAACCAAATTTTTAGGTTCGAGTGGATTCGCCTCGTGGTTAGGGAACGAGCCGTCGAGTTCAAAATACATTTCAATAATTTCGAGTGGCAATTTTGCTAGGCCTGCCGCAGTGCCTAGAACTGCTGGCACGGTTAGCCCGCCCATGCCGTTAGCCGCATCAACCACAACTCGCAGCGGGCGAATGCCGGTTAGGTCGACAAGTTCGCGCAACTTGGCGGCATAGCCCGAAAGCACATCTTGGTGAGTGATTGTGCCGACGTTCTCGAGGGCGGTGATGCCCTCGGCCAAATAGGTTTTAGCCCGATCGCGAATTGCACCAAGCCCTGTGTCGAGGCTGATGCCCCTTGCGCCAGCGCGCGAAAACTTGATGCCGTTATAAGTTGCTGGATTGTGGCTGGCCGTAAACATGGCCGCCGGAAGATTCAGAGATCCACTTGCGAAATAAGATTCATCGGTCGAGCAGAGTCCGATCGAAATCACATTTAGGCCGCGAGCGGTTGCACCTCGAGCAAAGGCCTGAGCAAAAACCGGCGAAGAATCGCGCATGTCGTGACCGACAATCAGAGCTTTGGCATCATTCGCGACCTCGTCGGCAAAGCCGGCACCAAGTGCTTCGACGACATCGGCGGTAAGGTCAACATCGACCAAACCACGCACGTCATATGTCTTGACGATGGCATCCCAGTTCACAGTCATTTCGCCACTCCGCTCATTTGTTCAAGAATACAATGGCACCATGCCTCAAGCCCGAAAAGCGTCTCGAGACCGCCACGGTCGGGGCTTGCGACACCCGCTCAGCGGCGATTTTTATCGCCTCGCGAGCCGGCGGCGAGATGACATGGTCGACATTCTTGGCAGCACCTGCGAATACCTGCGTTCGCTTTGGCCTGAAGAGCTGGCAGATCTAACCTGGCGAATCATGGATGCCCCGCATATCGGCCCGCTCAGCCGGCAGGTGCGCAGATATTCGGTGCGCAAAGAAAGTTCGACCGTAACTTTTTATCGCCTGCCGATTATGCGATTGAGTCTGCGTGCCACCAACCCGATCGATGAACGCCTGCGCTTAGAGCACTATGCCTTTAGCGCCATTGCAGAGTTGCTTGGCAAAGAACCATGGCAATTATTGCCAGGCGTTTCAGATGACGAGTGAACTAGCCTGCAAACTGCTGAGTTTGCTAGTGCACCAACACAGAGACTGTGCCCCCAAAGTTCTTGTCGTCGTTGACGCTCAAGTTTGCGATGCCGGCCGAGCTTCGTTCTATTAGGTTTGCGGCAATTTGACCGTCGAGTGGTTTTATGCCAACAGATGATCCGCCAGCGACAGCAATCACCTGCTCTGAGTTTGCGGGCAAAACAATTTGTGACACGGTGTTGCCAACAGTAAGTTCTGCCTTCACCTGTGCGCTCGAAGAGTTGACCAAACAAAGCGCGTTGCTTACGCCTTTAGGGGTTTCAATGAACCTCTGGTTAGCAAAAGGTGTTGCCTGATTTAGCCAAGTGAAATCGCTAAACGGATTGCCGCCCTTTTGCGTTTCGACCAATCGAACTGAGGCCTGAACAGCAACACTTGAGCTAATAAGTGCAAAATAGTTTCCGTCGGCAAGCCCTGACAAATCGATATCGGTAACCCGACCCGCGCCAACCGACTGCGAAATTGCGGTGCCATAGTCGTTCACGCTGGCGCCAATGATCTGCACTTTGAGGTCAGCATTTTTTGTGCCAGGCACAAACACGCGTAACATTTGTTCGATGTCTAGATATTTAGAACTCTTTGAGCGAAGAACCCCCGCGAAATCTGAGCCACGAACCAAAATGCCAGGAATCACGATCTGGGTATTGGCCGCAGGCGCAGCGCCAATAAAGTCGGCGCCAGCTGCCTTAAGGCCTCTGACCGCGCGTTGCTGAATCACGCCGAGCAGCGCGCCGCCATCCACTTTGACACGCACTGCAAGCGACTCAGATCTAAAGCTGAATGAGGCCAGCGGCACAACTGTCGACTTGCCCGCAGCCACCGAGATACCGGTGAGGCCGGGGCTGTCGATTCGGCCGGTCTCTGAATAGATTTCGAGATTGGCCGTTGCGTCTAGCGTGGTCGGATTGCTTAGTAGCAATAGCGCTTCACGACCAACTGCAGTAGAGCCACCGAGTAGCCAAAAGTCTGTGCTTGGTGATTCACAGCTAGCCGACAATAGGCCATTCGTCGTTGCACTTAAAACGCTCTGGGTTTGATTGGCGGTTAAGAGTGCCGAACCCTGAACATTGGTGCCACTTGAATCGGCAACGACCAGATTGCTTGCACCCGCGGTGCTAGCCGCTACATCTTGTCGAAAGCCATAGCCCACAAGAGCCGGGTTGCCATTGATTTTGAGTGCAGTGCCCTGAGGCGCGCCAAAACTCGCCGCTATTGTGGCTTGGCCGACGCGACTGAACTGGCTAACCGATGTGCCGGTCTTGCCGCCGGAACGCACAGCAGCGCCGATGCAAGACAGTGCAAGGTTTCTTGCCGGCACCGAAACAGTTTGTGCCTTAACAACCTGACCAACTGTTGTGTTTGTGTTGATTGGCAGGGCCAATAGGCACGAGAAGGTCGCCACAATGGCTATTGCCGAAAGATATCGACGCAAAATTAGTTGCCCTCGCTTTCGGTGAGTGCCAAATCATTTGACACGCTTGGCTTTCTAATTCGCGCGGTCGGCAATGCCAGCAACACAAAACCCAAAAGCGCAGCAAGTTGCAGCACCTTGGTGATAGACCAGAGCGGCTTTTGCAAAGTGCTCGCATGTCTTTTATCAGGATTTTTGTTTAGAAAATCAAATGTCGACTGAACTTGATAGAGCAGACCAAATTTGGTCTTGGCAACCTGAACAAGTGACGAATCAGAGTTCAACGCAACTAGTGTGGCCGATTGTGCGGCGTCGCTTGAATCGCTTAGCAACACAAAGCCGATGCGATTTGCAATGAGCGCGTTGGCAGCCGCAGGGTTGTCGTTGCCGACTGCAAGACTGGCAACTGCCGTTGCAAGAGTGGTGTGTTGAGCGTCGCTTGCGAGGCCAGCCGATGCAAAGCGGTAGGCGTTCGAAATCTCATCTTGGTGCAACCCGTTGATTGCAGTGAGTTCGGCGATCAAGGTTGACTGGCCCGCCTGCGTGTGGTTGCGCAAAACAAGCAACTGCACAGAAGAATTTGCGTTCGCTTCGGCGGCCACAATCGCCGGCACCAAATTGTTTTCGCCATAGCTGACACCAGTGGCCGCGGTGGCTGAACCAATCGATAAAGGCGCCAAGATTGTGAGCGCGAATACTGCCTTGAATGCGGTTTGCCATCTAGTCTTTGCGAAAATCTCGAGCCAAGAGATGGCGGCATAACAGAGTGCGAGCGCGAGCGCACACTGAATCGCACTGACTGACTGCGCGACTGTGTCGTTGGTGCTCAAGAAATTCGCGGTTGCGAATTGCAACTGCTGCTCGAACAGTGCGGCACCAAAAATAAGCGCGGCGAATGCCGCTGCCCAACGCGTCGCGATAGCCGAACTAAAGGCACCAAGCAGGGCAAGCACCGCGACTGCGATGCCACCGAATAGCCAGTTAGAGCTAGAACCTGTCAAGAGTGCTGCGGGTTCAACCGGTGAGTGATCAACGGCGATGCCAGGCTGCGAAATAACAGCCAACGGTTTTGCCTGGCCAATGATTAGAAAGAACCAATACGGCGCGCTCATCACAACGCTTAGAGCGGGCAGCCACAGCAATTTGACGCGGCGGCCTTTTGAAACAACTAGAAGAGCCACCCAGCCAATCGCCAAAATCGGCAAGAGGCTAGGCGAACTAGCCGCGCAAACAAATGCCAGCAGCCCTGCCAGACCAAGCCAAGACCAGCTCTGTTGCACCGATCGGCTAGATGCGCCACGACCGAGGTCGGCTAGGCGCAGCGATGCAAATATC
>CAINTU010000152.1 GCA_903853515.1 uncultured Micrococcales bacterium
GCAGAAGAAAAATTGGCCGATTTGCGCGCTGCAATGACCGAGATTTTGCGCTAACTATTTAGAGCAGCGCCTTTTCGAGCTTCTGTCGAATCTCGGTTAGATCGAAAACGTGATCGATTTCGATGATTTCGGCGTTCAAGCCATCGAGTTTAAAAACCAATTCAGGCGTAGTCAAAACAATTTGAGCATTCGCAGCGGCAGCTTTTGCGCTCGAAATGTCTGCAGCGTCAACGGTCGCCTCGATGCCCATGAGCTTCAAGACCTTTTCGGCGTTCATCTTTAATAAAACAGAGGTGCCGATACCCATGCCGCAAACCGCAATAATCTTCATTTGCTTTTAGCCTAATCAAGCAGTTCTAAAAGTTCTTGCCGCGAAGTCACTTTTCGCAACTTTGTCATCATATTGTCATCAGTTAGAAACACTGCGAGCGCAGCCATCAAATCAAGATGACCTTCGTGATCATTCGCAGCTAGACCAATCACAACATCAACCGGATCATTTTTTCGGTTGCCAAAATTCACCGGTGTCGACAGCGTGACCAAAGATAATCCTTGGTTTAAAACTGAAGGGCCAGGATGCGCGTGTGCCAGCGCAATGCCAGGGGCAAGCACAATGTATGGGCCAAGTTCTTCGACCATCGAAACCATCTGTGATGTGTAGTCAGGTGTGGTGCGGCCAGAGGCCACCAGCCCCTCACCTGCCAACCAGACCGCGCCACGCCAATCGCTGGTGCGTTGTGCGACCAAAATCGAACGGTCGCCAAAAGCCGAACGCAAAATCGACATTTAGTCGCGGCGCCTTGCTTCATCAAAGCGATACTGAATTTCTTCGAACAACTCTTCTTTATCGTCGAGACCAAGAAAGGCTGATTCGGCGGCGTTGATCTGAAATTGCTCGTGATCATCGATTGTGTAATCAAATGCTTCGGTCAACAGCTCGAGTTCGCGGGTCAAGCTGGTGCCAGACATTAGGCGATTATCGGTGTTCACAGTGACTTTAAAGCCGAGCCTATAAAGTTCGTTGAACGGGTGATCGGTCATGAGCGGGTTCTCAATGTCTTCGATTGCACCGGTTTGCAGGTTGCTTGAAGGCGAAAGTTCGAGGGCGATACCACGCTCGTTGACCCAGGCGGCGATATCTTGCAGCAACCAGCTGTCGTCTTCTAGACGCTTAATGTCTTCGGTGATTCGCACACCGTGGCCAAGGCGCAGGGTTCGGCCCGAGAGCAGAGCATCCTTGATTGATTCGATGCCATCTGCCTCGCCGGCATGCAAAGTGACGGGCATAAAGCTTTCTGCCAAAAAGTCAAAAGCTGCCTTGTGGCGAATCGGCAAAAAACCTTTTTCGGGGCCGGCATAATCGAACCCGACCACTCCGGTCTCGCGGTGACGCACAGCAAGCTCGGCAATCTCGAGAGCGCGATCGTTTTGACGCATCGCGGTGACCAACTGGCCGGCAAGCATAAAGCCGCCGTCGTCTTCAATCTGTTCGATTGCATTGTTGATGCCGGCCTGAACTGCCTCGACAACTTCGTCTAGGGTTAGCCCGCGCTCGAGATGTTGCTCTGGCGCATAGCGCAGTTCACCACAGATCACACCATCGGCCGCAAGGTCGAGCACAAACTCGCGAGCAACACGCTCGAGTTGATCTGCGGTTTGCATAACAGCGGTGGTGTGCACAAAAGTTTCGAGGTAACGCACAAGCGAACCGCTATTGGCAGACTCGGTGAACCAACGTGCAAGCGAAGCCGCGTCGTTCGCCGGCAAAACATGCCCCACCTCGGCCGCTAGGTCGATGATGGTTTGTGGGCGCAAGCCGCCATCAAGGTGATCGTGCAGCGAAACTTTAGGCAGCGCACGCAGGTTTAGATTCGACATAGCTTCTTTCAAAAGATGGTTGCGAGTTATCTAGATTCAATCAAGGATTCGCCGCGGGGCGTTGCCTTTAGCCAGAGATGCGGTCAAGAATCAAAGCGACGGCAGGCCCAGCAGTTGCTTCAATCTTAAAGCCACCATCAAGAGCAGCCAAGGCTCGCTCAAAACGCTCTGGCTCATCGGTGTGCAAAGTCATTAGCGGCTGGCCAGCGCTGACGCGCGCGCCGCGCTTTGCGTGCAACTCGATGCCAGCGCCGAATTGCACTGGGTCTTCTTTGCGGGCACGGCCAGCGCCAAGGCGCCAGCTGGCGGTGCCGACGGCAAGCGCATCAAGTTCGGTCAAAACACCCGAGGTCGAAGCCACAACCTGGTGCGAGTGCTTGGCAACTGGCAACGGCACGCTGAGGTCGCCGTGTTGCGCTTCGATCATCGCGGTGAAGACATCGAAGGCGCGGCCATCGTTTAGCGCGACTGCCACATCAACGTCACTCTTGCCAGCAAGGCGCAGCATCTCTCGGGCCAACTCAACGGTGATTTCGACAACATCGCTTGGGCCACCGCCCTGCAAAACTTCGATTGCCTCGGCCACTTCAAGTGCGTTGCCGACCTTGACGCCGAGCGGTGTTGACATATCTGTCAGCAGTGCAGAAGTTTTTACACCGGCGTCTTGACCGATGGCCACAAGCACTTGGGCAAGTTCACGCGCGCGATCGAGGGTCTTCATAAATGCGCCAGAACCGACTTTGACATCGAGCACAAGCGAAGATGTGCCCTCGGCGATTTTTTTAGACATGATCGACGAGGCAATCAACGGAATCGCCTCGACGGTGCCGGTCACATCGCGAAGTGCATAAAGTTTTTTATCGGCTGGCGCTAGCCCCGCACCTGCTGCACAAATCACCGCGCCGATTTTTGCCAGCTGCGCATGCATTTGTTCATTGGTTAGATTCGCTTGCCAACCGCTAATTGCCTCGAGCTTATCTAGGGTGCCGCCGGTGTGACCTAAGCCACGGCCAGATAACTGCGGCACCGCAACATCAAACACCGCGACCAGTGGTGCCAGCATCAAGGTGATCTTGTCGCCGACGCCGCCCGTCGAATGTTTATCGGCCGTTGGCCAAGGCAAATCTGAATAGTTCAGGCGCTCGCCGCTGGCAATCATCGCTTTGGTCAGGTCGCTGATTTCGCGGCGGCTCATGCCGTTCAACAAAATCGCCATGGCCATCGAAGACATCTGCTCGTCGGCGACAAAGCCGCTCGTGTAATTTGCAACGAGCCAGTCGATTTGCTCTGTGGTCAGTTCACCCTTTTCGCGCTTGGCGATAATCAGTTCAACTGCATCAAAGTTCGACATCGACTAAGCCTTGCTTTCAATTTCGGTTAGGTGCCCTGGGCCAAACGCCTGCGGCAACATTTCTTCGATGGTGCGCAAACCATCTGGCGTATCAAGCACGAGCGTGCCCGCACCGTGCTCAAACAACAGCTGACGGCAACGGCCACACGGCACAAGTTTTTGCCCAGCACCATCAACGCAAGCGAAGGCAACCAAACGGCCACCACCGCCGCGAATCAGTTCACCCAAAAGCGCACACTCGGCACACAGCGTCAGACCATAACTGGCGTTCTCGATATTCGAGCCACTGATCAGCCGGCCATCAGAGACCAGCGCTGCTGCGCCCACGGGATACTTCGAATACGGCGCATAGGCCAAGTGCATGGCGGCCTTTGCGGCAGCGTGCAGCGCATCCCAGTCAATGTTTGTCATGGCTAGCCTTTGATATATGGTTTGCCCGATGCAGCTGGGCCTCGAGCCTTGCCAGCGAAACCGGCGACAGCAATAAGAGTCACAAGGTATGGCACCATCATGATGAAGTCGGTTGGTGTGCCCGGGCTAACCTGGTTTGCCCACACGCGAAGCTCGATGGCGAAACCAAATAGCAACGCAGCCATGCTGACGTAATAGGGTTGCCAGCGTCCCAAAATCACAACAGCCAAAGCGATAAAGCCCTCGCCCGCCGACATTTCGCGACCGAATGCGCCGACGTTGCCGATGCTGAGCGCGGCACCACCGATACCGGCGACCATGCC
>CAINTU010000153.1 GCA_903853515.1 uncultured Micrococcales bacterium
GACACTTGCAGGCACAACGTATTGCTGAGTATTTTTTCCGCAACTGAAGGCTGCTGGCCCAATTTCCTTGAGGTTTTTAGAAAGCTTCAGGGACTTCAACTCTGCAGCTGAAAATGCACTTTCAGCGATAGTTTCGACAGAATCGGGAATGGTAAGTTCGGTCACTTTAGAGCCATAGAAGGCGCTGCGACCCACTGTTTTCAAACCGTCAGGCAATCTTACAGATCGCAGTCTCGTGCCACTAAAAGCACCGCTGATGTCCAAAACGGAATTTGGCAAGTAAATATCTGCATCAGATTTGATCCCTGAGAATGCCCCACTGGAGATAGAAGTAACCCCATCCGAGACAACTACTTTTTTAAGTGATTCTGTCTTCTCAAATGCAGCTCTACCGATTGTGATGAGAGTCGATGGTAGCGAAATTGCTTTCAGGGTAGAAACGCCGCTGAAGGCCTGCGGGCCTATTGCCGTAAGTCCAGCAACTAGAGAAATTGAGGTCAACGGATTCCCTCTGAATGCCAATGAACCAATCTCTTCGACATTCGTCGGAACTATCAAACTAGTAATGTGTGAGCCATCGAATGCGCGATCGCCAATTATTCTTACATCGTTGGGAATCGTCACTGGACCTTGGCATTTCAAAGAGCCCACAACGACATCGAGTTTTATAGAGAAAGTGCCACCAGAACCACACTTAACCGAGCGGTCTTTAAAGGTAACCCCCAATCCCGATAGCGCATGAAGGCCAAGTGTTGTGCCAGTTGGCACAGAAAAATGTTTGATACTAGAAGCATATAGAAACGCGTGGCTATCAATCTGTTTCAGGCTATTTGAGGCAATTAGATTTACAAGGCTGCTTTGATTTGCAAAAGCACCAGTTACTATTCGAGTGACAGACTCAGGTATCGAGTAACTTGATTCTGGCTTTGCTATTGGATACATGAGCAGCGTAGTGAAATTACTATCGAATAGCACTCCATCCACGCTCTTGTATAAGGGGTTCCCTGGATCCACATTTATTGATTGCAAGTGAGTGGCCATTGAAAATGAATCTGCGCTTAGTCCTTTAGCGCCCTCTGGAACATTGATGGTTTGTATGTTGGAACCGCTAAATGCCTCACCATTCACCTGACTTATCTGAGGCGGGAGGTCGAAGCTAGTTATCAAGGTATTTGTAAACATGCCAGCTTCAAGGGCCAGGGTGTCGTCGGGCAACTGTATTTTGGTAACACCGCTGCCAGCGAAGGCTTTGCCTACAGTTGCGCCATCGGGAATTACGGCCGAGCCTTTGCACGTAATTGCAGAAGACAGCTCGTGAGACGTCGAATTAAAGTTAAAAGAACCACCGTCGCTGCAGGCAATGCTGATTGATTCATCAGTCGCATGTGCTGGCTGCGCGCTAAATGAACTAAGAATCAGAAAAGTTAAAATCAAGACTAAAAATCTGTTTCTGATCATGAGAAATCCCTTGCTCATCGTTCTGACTATTGTAAAGATGTTTTGACAATTTTTAGTCGCTCGCCATAGGTTTAGCCCTGTTAGCGCCCCAGCCTGGTTAAGAACTCTTTTGTGCGCGGGTTTTTAGGATTGGCAAAAAACTCTGCCGCTTCACCTTCTTCGGCGATTACGCCGTTTTCTAAAAAGACCACCCAGTCGGCGACCTCGCGTGCAAACGAAAGCTCGTGCGTGGCCATGATTATGGTCGTGCCGCTGGCTTTGAGGTCGCGAATCAATTCGAGCACTTCACCAACAAGTTCAGGGTCGAGTGCAGAGGTAACCTCGTCGAGTAACAGCACCTTGGGGTTCAAAGCCACAGCGCGCACAATAGCCGTGCGCTGTTGTTGCCCGCCCGATAGCTTGTCGGGGTAACTCTCAGCCTTGTCTGCAAGCCCGATTCGCCCCAACCAATGCATAGCGATCTCGTCTGCTTCGCCAGCGTTCTTACCCTGCACGGTGCGAAGCGCCAACGTGATGTTTTCGCGAATGCTCAGGTGGGCGAATAGGTTGAACGACTGAAAGACCAACCCGATTTCACGCCGCACCAAATCTTGGTCGATGCCCGCCAAGCTGATGTCTTTGCCTTCTAGCCAAATCTGGCCATCGCTAATGGTTTCGATTAGGTTGAGGCAGCGCAGCAGAGTTGATTTGCCCGAACCGGATGAGCCGATCAACGCAACGATTTGCCCGCCATAAATCTCTAGGTCGACGCCGCCTAGCACAACCCGCTGGTCGAAATGCTTGCGCAGCCCACGAACTTTGAGCCGAGGGTTATCCCAGTCAATTGAACTCATAGTGCGTTGCCCACTTGTTCGCGTCTCGCATATTTCTCGGTTATGTGATCGGCAAATCGAATGCTCGGTATCGCCAAAACCACAAACAGCAAACCTGCGACAACATAAGGAGTGAAGTTGGCCGACAGCGAAACCTGAATCTGGGCTGCCCGAACGGCGTCGACGGCGCCAAGAATCGAAATCAATCCAACGTCTTTTTGCAACGAGACAAAGTCATTCATCAGAGGCGGGGCGACTCGGCGAAAAGCCTGGGGCAAAATCACAAGCCGCATGCTCTGTGCATAAGTTAGCCCGAGCGACCTCGCCGCCAAACGCTGCGAAGGGTGAACCGATTCGATGCCAGCCCTAAAAACTTCGGCAACATAGGCCGAATAGGTGAGCACGAGCGCCGCAACACCTAAGACTTCGGTGGGTATTCTGCCGATGCCGGCTAGTCGCAAACCTGGGATTCCGAACCCGACCAAATACAGCACGATGATCAGAGGCAGCCCGCGAAAAAAGTCAACATAGGCTCTCGAAAAAATTCGCAGCGGCAAAAATACTGGGTTTCTAAGAGTGCGCATCAGCGCAAGAGCTAGGCCACCTATCAAAACGCCGATTGAGGCAAAAATCAGCACTTCAAGATTCAGCAATAATCCACTCAACACTGTTGGCAACGCGGCAACAGCTGTTGGCCAATCAAAAAATGAGGATTGAACACGTGACCAACCAGGCGTTGAAGTTAGGCCAAGCCAAGCAACCGCAGCGAAAACCAGGGTGCTGATTATCGAAACCAGAGTGCTTTTTCGCTTTCGCTGAGCCCGATCACGACGACGCTCGTGTTCGGCCGGCGAAGGCTCGAACTCGGTGATTTCAGGCATTTGCACTTTCAGCGACGGTCAAAGAAAAGGGGTGGCGCGAATGCACCACCCCAAATCTAACAGTTGGTCGATTAGTTGAGAACGGGCGCCTTGGCATAGTCTGCCAACCACTTGGCCTCTAGCTTGGCTAGCGTGCCATCAGCTTTGAGAGCATCAACAGCAGCGCTAACTTTTTGGGTGAGTGAGCTGCCCTTATCGAGTACGAAACCGAATTGGTCGCCGCCTTGGGTTGTGCCGGCGAGTTGCCCAATGATTCTGCCATCGGTCAAATCTGCCGATGTCTCATAAATAGCGGTAGGCAAGTCGACCACTAGTGCGTCAATCTGGCCCGACTTAAGTGCCGCAACAGCATCGTCGTTCGAGTTGAACGCTTGAGCCTGAGTTGTTGGCTTGATTACATCGGTAATCGCGCTATAGCTAGTGGTGCCAGCCATTGCACCGATAACCAATGGTTTCAAAGCCGCAAGCGTGGTTACGCCATAAGCTTTCGAACCCTTCAGCGTGATCACAGTTTGGGTGGTCGAATAATACGGACTCGAAAAATCCACGGCCTTTTTGCGTGCATCGGTGATTGAGAATTGCTGCAGGTTGATGTCGAAGTTCTTAGCCCCAGGCGCGATGGCCTCATCAAATGTGGTGCGAACCCAAACCACGTCTTTTTTAGCGAAACCAAGCTGGCCCGCCACTGCGTAGGCCACGGCCGACTCGAATCC
>CAINTU010000154.1 GCA_903853515.1 uncultured Micrococcales bacterium
CTGATGAGGCGATTGCTTTGATTCGCCAGCAACGAGGGCCAGATGCTTTGTTCAATGGGCGCTTCGTTGATTGGCTTTGCAATGGTGCAGATCTCAGTTATTGGCGCGCAAAGCGCTTGGGCCAGTCACCTAGCGAACAGCCCAGTACGCAAGCTGCCTAATTTGGGGTGAAACACGAACTAAACCTGAGAGCAAAACTGTCAGTTCGCTATCAGGTTTAGTGCAGGTTGGGTTCAGGTTGATTGGTCATTATTGGCACATCAAGCAAAGTGATTGAGAAAGTAGGAATCATGAACAGAAACTCGATAGCCACCATGGCTCTTCTAGGCGCAGGTCTAGTTGCTGCTGGTTTCGGCGCTGCACATGCAGCAGCTGTGGCCCCAGTTGCAGGCGCAAGTTCTTTCACCTCACTTGGCTCAAGTGCCAACACGCTTCAGGTGACTAACGCCGGTTCACAGGGTTCTGAATCGATAGCACCTCAAAACAGCGGTTCGATTGCTTCGGTGACCTTGCCAACCGCAACACCTACAACGACTGCAACGCCAACCGCGCCCGCAGCCACACCAGCACCTGTTGTGACTTTGCCACCGATCAGTTTCGGTGGCGGCGCAGGCGGCGATGACAACGGCAGTGGTGACGACAACGGCAGTTATGGTGGCAAGCACAACCACAACCACAGCGACGATGAAAATTCAGGCTCTGACGATTAATCGTCAGTAAAAACGAAAAGCCCCGCGATGCTCCGCGGGGCTTTTCGTTTAAGCATCACTCTAGCCAAGCAGGCTCTTCATCTGGTTGAAGATGATCTTGGCTGCACGCTCGGGCATTAGGCGGCAAAGCACATCCATGGTTCTAGCGTCACTGCCAACGAACACGTGATAAGCATTTCGTTCGACACCGTCGACGATAATTTTGCCAGCCAACGGGGCAGGAGTCATTTTGATTTTGCTCGCACCGGCGGTCATCGCAGCACTTTCGGCTGCCGTGAAAGCGCCAGAGTTAACCGCAATGTTGGTGCCGACAGCTCCCGGAAAAATCGTGGTGACGTGCACATTGGTGCCCATCAACTCTGAATGCAGGCCTTCGGTCAAAAGTTTCACCGCAGCTTTGGTCGCGCCATAAATCGTCTGGCCGGGCACCGGGGCATAACCACCCATGCTCGAGACATTGGCTAGATAGGCTTCTGGGCGCTTTAGCAATTCGGGAATGAACGCCTTAGCCATGTTGATAGGACCCCAAAGGTTCACATCGACCACCCGTTCGATTTCGGCAAACTCGAGATCATTCACGCGCTTGAAATGGTGGATTATGCCGGCAACATTTATAAAACCGTCAACTGCGCCGTGGGCTGCGATAACAGCGGCGGGCAAAGCAAGCACCTGGTTGCGGTCGCTAAGGTTTGCCACGTGTGTTGAAAACTGTTTGCCCGCGCCAGCAAGCGCTGCCGTTTCGGCAAGAAAATCTGCATTGATGTCGACTGCAGCGACTTTAGCGCCGCGACGAACAAGTTCGAGAACCACTTCGCGACCTATGCCGGCACCGCCGCCGGTGACTACCAAAACTTTGCCGTTGACTTTCATCTGATGCCTTTCAAATATCTATTGAGCGAACAAACATCTCGCAATTACTATTCGACTGCAAACAGGGCCGTTTGGCTAGCAAGCCAACCCTTAGTTTTTTTGCGTCAGGCTCAAGAACTAGTCGAGCGACCGGGCAGCCTCGAGGCGGCGCAGATCTGCCTTGGCTTCCCACGACAGTGCAGTGACCAAAGAGGCGTCGACCAGCCCAGTACCGCTAGCCGAATCTGCGGCAACGATTTCGACAATTTGCTTTGCCGATTCACCCGGGTTTGGGCAGGCTGCCTGCTGCAGCGCGGCGATCTCGGCAGATCGATCCGGCAATCCGTGGTTTTTGATTTCGTCGAACGCTTCGACAACTTCGTCGAAGCTCGCATATCGCACGTTGGCGGCCGCGGCTATTTCGCCTATCGGGCTGAAGCCCCAGTGCTCGGCCTTTTCGATGAACGCAGCAGGTTTGCCTGTGACTAGCGGGTATTCGCCGATGAATGAGATGCCGTCGGTGATCATCAAATCGGCGGCGTTGAACAGGTCAAGATAGCTGCCACCTTGATCTATAAAAGTGTTTGGCAATGCCTCGAATTCTTCACGCCATTCACGAATTTGGCCAGCAGTCAATAGTTGACGGTCGACCAGTGTGCCAAACATGAATGGGTGAGGGCGCAACACAATCTCGACATCGCTGTTGCTTTTTGCAAATTCGAGCATGTCTTCATACATCGTCAAAAACATGCCAAAGTTGCACCAGCTTGCATCAAAGGTATGGTGTGGCGCCCAGATGATTCGATACGCTCTTTCATCATGCGACCCAGCAGCGCGAGCACCCGATTTGATCGGCCACTGTGCCGCAGTTTGCCCCTGAGCCACCATTGCATCGATTTTTGGGCTACCAACAAAATGAACGTATCTATTGCCGCGCTCGGTGAGTGCATAAGCCTCGAGCACGTTTTTGTCTTGGGTGAAAACTAGCGACGCCAATTGATGCGATCGCTGGGTATAAATGTGCGGGGCCACTGAGGTTTCGCCTGGTTCGTTTATTAGTGGCAAAAAGTAATAGGGCACATAACAAACCCGTGTGAATTCAATGAGGCTATCGACGCGGTATTCAGGTTGATAGTTTCTTTGCCACGGATAATTGATGAACGAATAGTCTGGCTCAAAGTCGCGAATCAGCTGCAACCCTAGTTTCGGGTTGTCTGTTGGCAGAACTTCATGTTCGACGCCGAGTTCTCTAAGCGTGTGACTTGCCAC
>CAINTU010000155.1 GCA_903853515.1 uncultured Micrococcales bacterium
AATGGCCCCATACCTTTTCACCGGTAAGCAAAACTATGGTGCGCTTGTTGGCTATGCCTTGCCGATGGTTTTCGGTTTGGTTTTCTATGTTTTGCTCACCTGGGTTGGCCTAAGAAACGATGATGTCTGGATTTGGCTAATCGTGATGCTAGGCATGCCAGCGTTCATGATTTTCGGTCTGCGTTTTATCAACGCACGCAGAAGCAAAGAAGACGCCCTAGCTATTAGCTAAGCGGTTAGCCCGATCGCATCCATGCGGTTTGAATGTGCGCCTGTAAGTTCTGAAATTAGCGGTTCGATTTTTGCATAAGCAGCAAGGTTAACTTCGCGCTCTTCTTCAACTGTCAAAGTCGCAGACTTGGCAACGTGAGCTAGCTTGCGATTATCGAAAGCCGCCCGCAACTCGAGCAAAACATCGCCCATTAGTCTTCGCCCCCACACGGCCAAACGAGAACCCAAAGTTGGGTCGGCAGCGATGGCTTCGGTGAGCACGCGCTTGGCAAATTTCTCGAAAGTTTTGTCTTTGAGCGCTTTTTCGACCTCAGCCTGCAAGTCATCACTAAGGCCAACTGCCAATCTCGAATAAAAATCATCGAGCAACCCAGCCGTCAAATAAATCTTGATAACCGATTCATACCAGTCGATGCCGGTTGTGCGCGAGTGAAAAAGGTCGATGCGCTCGCGAAAAGGACTCATTTCTTCTGAAGTGCCTTGAATGCCGACGAGTGCTTTCGAAAGTGAACGATATTTGTCGAAACTGCGGGCTGCCGCTTCGCTGAGTTCAGCCTTGTATTGCACGTGTGGTGAATATTTGAGTGCTGCAGTCAAAATCTCAAAATTGGCTAGGTGCAGATAAGCGAGCTGGCCCAAAAAAGCTTTCGAGTCTGGCGTATAAGGCTTTAGGTTGATTGCCTTCTGATTGCGCGCTTGCTTCGCTTCTTCGCGCGGAGCAACAGTGAGCTGCTTGGTTGCTTTGCGCAGACGCTTGATCCATTCGAACACGATGTCAATCTTAACCCCGTCTGGTTAGCAACTAAACTTGGCAACAACAGAACAGGTAACCCATACTTTTGAACTTTTTAGACCTCGGCATCGACCAAGACATCTGTGATGCATTGGCAAGCAGGGGCATCACCAGCCCTTTTCCTATTCAAGAACAGGCGATTCCCCTGGCTTTGACTAGCCAAGACATCATCGGCCAAGCTAAAACCGGAACCGGCAAGACCTATGGCTTTGGTCTACCAATTTTGCAAAAACTAGGATTCGATCCGGCGCACGGCGCTAAGGCTTTGGTGGTTGTTCCTACCCGCGAACTCGCCATTCAGGTGGCCGATGATCTAACGATCGCTGCCAGCAACCGCAAAGTTCAGATCGCGGCGATTTATGGTGGCAAGTCTTATGAGGGTCAAGTTGCCCAAATTGATGCCGGTGCTCAACTTATTGTTGGCACCCCAGGTCGCCTAATTGACCTAAGCAAGCAGGGCAAGCTGAATCTGAGCAACATCGAATTCATGGTGCTAGACGAAGCCGACGAGATGCTCGATCTTGGTTTCTTGCCAGATGTCGAAAGACTCTTTGCCTATACCCCGGCTCACCGCCAAACCATGTTGTTCTCGGCAACCATGCCAGGTGCGATTGTTGCCCTTGCTCGCAAATACCAAAACAAGCCCATGCACATTCGTGCTAACGAGCCAGATGAAGGTCACACCAAGGCTGACATCAAGCAGTTCATTTATCGCGCGCACTCACTTGATAAAGATGAGGTAGTCGGTCGCATTTTGCAGGCCGAAGGTCGCGGCAAAACAGTAATCTTCTGCCGTACCAAGCGCCAAGCCGCCAAGGTTGCCGAAGAACTTATCGATCGCGGCTTCAAGGCGAGCGCACTGCACGGTGACATGTCACAAGAGGCACGCGAAAAATCCATGGCCGCTTTTCGTGAAGGCAATCGCGATATTTTGGTTGCCACCGAAGTTGCTGCCCGCGGCATCGACGTTGATGATGTGACTCACGTGATCAACTACACGATTCCTGAAGACGAGAAGGCCTATCTGCACCGCATCGGTCGCACCGGCCGCGCTGGTCGCCTTGGCATCGCCGTGACATTTGTCGACTGGGAAGACATGAACCGTTGGCAAAACATCGACAAGGCTCTTGAGCTTGGCCATGCTGACCCGGTTGAAACCTATTCGTCGTCAGACCATTTGTTCACGGATTTGAATATCGCCCCTGGCACCAAGGGTCGTCTAAAGCCAGCTCGCCCGGTCGAAGCTAAATCTCAAGATTCTGGCGACCGCGGCGGTTCATCGCGCTCAGGTAATCGCGGCGGCAATTCGCGCGGCGGCAACCGCGGTGCCGCTCGCCCAGCTCAGAAGCCTCGCGAAGCAGGTGCCGGTGGTCAAGCTGGCGAAGCTAGACCTGCTAGCTCGCCAAGCCCAAATAGAAACCGCAACCGCACACGCACCCGCGCAAACGGTGCGAGTGGCAGCGATCAGGGCGCAGCTAACTAGTAGCAAATAGTGCTCAAAGCTCTCTAAAACAGAATTGGCTCAATACCGGTTGCTTGCGCAATGATGGCCTGCAATGCCGCCTCGCTGGTTAGGTTCTCACCCAAACGATTCGGCTTGCCGGTCATGCCGTGATAATCACTTGAACCGGTGGCAATCAAATTGTGCTCTGCCACAAACTTCAGCAACCAATCTCGCACTGGCTCTGGCACTTCACGGTGATGCACTTCGAAACCGGCTAGACCAGCATCAACTAACTGCTCGAAATGCGCTCGCGGGTATACCCTTGGCGCAGCCTCAGATTGCGCCGCATCGCCAGAGTTTGCACTTTCGCGCTTTGACCGAGCCATCGGATGCGCCATGATTGGCACACCCCCGGCCGCACGAATCATTCGAACTGCAGCCTCGGTGTCTAAACCGATGTTCGGCACGTAAAACGGTGAATTTTTGTGAAGGTCATGTTCGAACGCTTCGTCGCGAGATTGATAAACGCCGAGCTTGATCAACGCATCTGCGATATCGGGGCGACCAAAAGTTGATTCCTTCTCTTTCTGCGCGGCGCGAATCGCATCCATGGTTAACTCTGGGTACTTCGCTTGCAGATTCTTAACGAAAACTTCGAGGCGGGTTTCGCGAGCGACCTTGACTTCGGTGACACGTTGCAGCAATTCACCGCGGTTGGGATCTGGCAGATAGGCCAACATATGCACGGTGATTTCGCGAGGGCCCTTTTCGGTTTCAGCGGTGGTCGAAGTGCTCACTTCGATTCCGCGAATCAGCCCAATTCGGTATTGCTGAGCCAATTCGGCTGCGTGCGCCCAGCCATTTAGCGTGTCGTGGTCGGTGATAGCCATCACAGCTAGATTTGCGTCAGCCGCATCTGCATAAACTGTGGGCAATTCATCTTTGCCATCGCTGTGCGTTGAATGCACGTGCAAGTCGATTTTCAAGTGTTGCCTTTCGGTATCAACGCAAGGCTAACAGCCTCAAACCTGCAAGAATAATGCCATGAGCAAAGATGCAACTGAGAAACTAAATGCCCGTGGCCAGGCCAGATCACACCGCCCCACCGGCAGCAAATTTTTGAAATCGATTGGCAAGAACTGGGCCGATGCACCTATCAAGTTGCCAAAACAAGATGCAGTTGCGCCTTTTGCGGCTGCTCGTCGCCAGGCAGTTGCCGAAAAATTTGTCGGCAAAGTTGTCGTTATTCCTGCCGGTGGCATGAGCCAGCGCTCAAACGACACTGATTACCGTTTTAGACCACACTCGGCATTCGCACACCTAACCGGTTGGGGTTCGGCGACCGTACCGAGTTCGGTGCTGGTCATCGATGCGCGAGGCAAGACCGCAAAGTCGACACTTTATTTTCGCGAGACGGCGGGCAAGAACTCAGATGAATTTTTCGCCAACCCGGCAATCGGTGAATTCTGGGTGGGCAAACGCCCAGGACTTGCCGAGGTAGGCGCTCTGCTCGACATCAAAACTAAATCATTAAGCAAATTTGATGCAGACATCAAAGCTTTAGATCGCAAGGTTATTGAACACATCGACAAGAGCGTCAAGCTTGTTGAATTCGTATCTGAACTTCGCCTTATCAAAGACAGCTTTGAAATCAAAGAGATGCAAAAGGCAGTCGATGCATCTATCAAAGGGTTCGAAGCGGTTGTGCGCGATTTGGGCAAGGCAACAAAGCACCCTCGCGGCGAGCGAATTGTTGAGGGTGCATTCTTTGCCGAGGCTCGGGCAAATGGCAATGACTTAGGTTATGAAACTATCGCGGCGGCCGGCGAGCACGCCTGCACCCTGCACTGGATTTCAAACCATGGTCAAGTTAAACCAGGTGAACTCTTATTGCTTGATGCTGGCGTCGAGGTAGAGAGTTTGTATACCGCCGACATCACTCGCACTTTGCCGATCAATGGCAAGTTCTCTAGCATTCAACGAATGATCTATGAGGCTGTGCTCGAGGCAGCTGACGCGGTATTTGCGATGGCAAAACCTGGCGTCAAATATTCTGAGATGCACAAAACCGCTATGACCGTTATTGCTGCAAAGACAGCCGAATGGGGTTTCTTGCCGGTTAATGCAGAAGAGTCACTCAAACTCGAAAACCAATATCACCGCCGCTATATGGTTCATGGCACCGGTCACCACCTCGGTCTCGATGTGCACGATTGTGCGCAAGCACGCCGCGAAATGTATGCCGACCACGTGCTCGAGCCGGGCATGATTTTCACTATTGAGCCTGGGCTTTATTTTCACAAGGATGACCTGACCGTTCCGAAGGAATTCCGCGGTATCGGTGTTCGCATCGAAGATGACGTGCTGGTCACCAAGACAGGCGTCAAAAACCTCTCGGCCGCGTTACCTAGAATCCCAGCTGAAATTGAAGCCTGGATGGCGAAGCTGACCAAGTAGCAGGCGTTGGCGAAGCTGACCAAGTAGCAGGCGTTGGCGAAGCTGCCCCAAAAGGGCTAGCTTGCAGTTGGGTGTTCGCCTTTGCTGTAAGCCTCTGCGGCCGCACTAGCCATAGCTGTTGGCACCATGATGTCGTATTTTTTGGCGACAACCATTGATGCCGACAAGAAACCTCTTTTGTTTTTGGTAAGCGCAAAACGTAGCAGCTGTATTGCCATGCCAACTCCGGCACCCAAAATGATTGTTGCGGCGCTGGTTTGCTGTGCGCTCAACGCTGTTGCGGTTGAACTAGTGCCGGTGCTGGTGCCTGTCGAGGCGCCTTCGTTAAAGAAACTAAGAATCAATCCCACGAACGCGCCGATCATCGCACCGTTTAGTGCAACACGGGCATAACTGATGCGCGCCCGCACACGCTCAACCGTCGACAGGTCACTGCCAACGATGGCAATCGCCGTTGCGGCAAAATCGCCACGAATAAGTTGTTCTACATAGGCAACTGCCTCGCCATAGGTTGGCAATTCGGCGATTATTTGGCCGTTCGGAATAGCACCGGCGAGGCCACGCACCATAGGGCGCTTCTGTTTTTGCATTGGTATAGTCTGCCACGCGCTAGCACCCCTCGTCTAAACTTGCCATATGAGTGCTACGAGAGTTTTTGTCGCCAGATTGGCTGGCTGTGGCGTCTTTGACCCCGCGGGTGACCGTGTCGGAAAAGTCATTGACGTTCTCGTGGCCTACCGCAAAACCGGGGCTCCGCGCGCGACGGGCATGTTGGTCGAAATCACTGGGCGTCGCCGCGTGTTTGTGCCGATTGCTCGCGTTACTTCGATTTCGCCTGGGCAAGTAATTACCAACGGATTGATTGACTTGCGCCGATTCACTCAACGCGGCCAAGAGGTTCGAGTGATTGCTGAAATCCTTGGTCGTAAAGTGACCCTAAAAGATGGCAGCGGATCAGCTTCGATTGAAGATCTTTCGATTGAACAGAGCAAGAACAAAGATTGGACTGTCAGCGACCTGTTCTTGCGTCGCCCAAAGGTAGGCGCATCGCCATTCGCACGTGGCGCGACCCTTTTTGCAGCTTGGCAAGACACGGTCGAAGAAGCCGCGACTGCCGAAAGTCAGAGCGCGCAGCAACTGATTGCAACCTATTCTGAACTTCGCCCGGCCGACTTGGCGAGCGCTTTGCTTGACTTGCCAGACGAGCGCATGATTCAGGTGGCTGAAGAACTCGATGACGAACGTCTAGCCGACGTGCTCGAAGAGTTGCCAGAAGAAGAGCAGATCGACATCATTCAAGAGCTCGATGACGAGCGCGCCGCCGAGGTTCTTGACCTGATGGAACCAGATGATGCCGCCGACCTGATGGCTAACCTGCCAGAGGCTCGCACCGAGGCGATTCTTGAACTCATGGATGAAGAAGAAGCCGACGATCTGCGCCGTTTGATGCAATACGGTGAGTTCACGGCTGGTGGTTTGATGACCACTGAGCCAATCATTTGTTCTGCCGAAGCCACAGTGGCTGAGGCGATGGCTCTTATTCGTCGCAGCGAAGTTGCCCCTGCTTTGGCTGCGAGCGTGTTTGTGACCCTGCCGCCTTTCGAAACAGTGACTGGCCGTTATTTGGGTATGGTGCATTTTCAGCGCATGCTGCGTTACCCACCGCACGAACGCCTCGGCACAATTCTTGACACCAACACAGAACCTTTGAACGAAGACACTCACATTTCGCAGATTCACAGAACTCTTGCGAACTACAACTTGGTTTCGTTGCCAGTTGTCGACAAAGACAATCACCTAATTGGCGTGGTGACCGTTGATGACGTTCTTGACCACCTGTTGCCAGAAGACTGGCGCACCGAAGACGATCTAGCACCTATGAAGGCAGGTCAAAATGGCTAAGTCACGCGACCGCCTAGACACGCCGCTGCTACCCCGCCGGCCGATTGTGCCAAAGATTGACCGCGAACGTTTTGGTCGCGCGTCAGAAACTTTTGCGCGCGCTCTTGGCACGGGTGGCTTCTTGATCGGGCTGACAATTTTTTGTGCGATTTGGTTGGCATTCAACTCGTGGGCGCCTAGCGGCCTTGCATTTGATCCGCGCGCAACTAACTTCACTTTGCTAACTTTGTTGCTGTCGTTGCAGGCTTCTTATGCTGCCCCATTGATTTTGTTGGCTCAGAATCGCCAGGATGACCGTGACCGCGTCAAAACCGAACAGGATCGCCAACGGGCTGAGCGCAACCTTGCCGACACCGAGTATCTTGCCCGCGAGGTTGTGGCGCTTCGCCTAGCCATGCAAGATGTTGTAACCAAAGACCATTTGCGCGATGAGTTGCGCGATGTGCTCGAAGAGATTTTGACTGAGCTGCGCAAAGAGGCAGACAGCTCAAGCCAATCCAAATGAATCAGGCTCTAATGAGCGATTCAACTGCTGCGGCTGTTGCGGCGCTGAGCAGAGTGATTGACCCAGAACTCAGAAGGCCGATTACCGAACTCGACATGGTGCATGTTGAGGCACTAGATGATCAAAAACTCGAAATCACAATCAAGCTGACCGTTGGCCACTGCCCCGCCGCCGAGCGAATCGAAGCCGAAGTGCGCGAGGCTCTAGCCAGCG
>CAINTU010000156.1 GCA_903853515.1 uncultured Micrococcales bacterium
CGTAACCTTTGCCGCCATCAACGTGTGATCTTGCGCGCACAATCTGTGGCACCAAAACGGCATTCAGAACACCGCCAACGATGATTGCATAAACGTTGTTGGGCAACTGATTGGCGACACCAAATGCGTCAGCGGCGTTGGTGGTAACACCAATCATTGCGGCCAACAGAATCGCGCGCACAATACCGAGCACACGCGATAGCACGGTGCCGGTTGCCATGATCAGCGACGAACGAAGAACACTCATTAGATTCCCCCGGATTTGTGATCGGCAGGCAACGCCCCAGCCGCTCGAACTTTGCGCAATGACGACATGCGGCGCCACCCAAGAATAACTAACAACAAAATCAGCGCACCAAAGCCAACGAGCAACACAACTTCAAAATTCGGATCAGCATCGATGTTGATTTTGGTTCTGGTGCCGAGCGGCAGATCGGTGAACGTGGTTAACCACACCTCGAGCACAAACTTGCCGGCAGACGTTGCGGTTACTGGCACGAGCGCATCCTTGCGAGATTCGGCTGGCACAATCAGTGAGACAGATTTTGTAACGACAAGCGATTGATTGACTGAGCGTGCATGAATATGCACTCGCATTGCAACTGCATAGTTGTTTTGAACCGAAACCGGCACTTTAGATTCACGTGAAACCATGCGCACGTTTGAACCTGCAACTATGAAGATCAGCGGTTTTGGCAAAACGTTTGAGCTGCCAGCAAACGACGAAGTGCTTGCCGAAATGTTGCTAGCTTGGGCGCCACCGATACTTGAAATCGCCAACGCAACCGCAGCAAAGGTTGCGGCTATCACTCTTGTGGCTAATTTGACTGCTTGAGTCATGAAGCCCTCGCTAACCACTCGCGAACAACCACCGCTAGGCGACGCTCGTTTTGATGAGTGAGCTTGGTTTCGAGATCAGAAACACTAACCCAATCAGCCTCAACCGCTTCGTGGTCTGGGTCATTCTCGACTGTTAGCGTGCCGCCTGTTTGGCGCATCAAAAAGTGGTGAACAGTTTTAACAATTATTTTGTTGCTCGCCGTGAACTCATAGTTAATCGAACCGAGAGCCTCAATGATTTCGGCATGCAATCCGGTCTCTTCGAAAACTTCGCGCACAGCTGCGGCCGCAAAATCTTCGTCACCTTCAGGGTGGCCTTTTGGCACACACCAGTCGACACGGCCAGAACGGTTGCGCCTAGCTATGAGAGCCACGCGATTTGACCCGTCGTTTGACAAAACGTATCCACCTGCAGAGGTCTCGGTGACCCTCGGCAAATGTGGTTTCGTCATAACTGCGAGTCTAAACCTTGCTCGCCAAAGCGAGTCTGTGGGGCATACTAAAAAGCGATGAGAACAGTGGCCGAAGCAATGGCGAATCTTCAGCGCACAACAGCGAGCGAACTATTTGCCAAGCTCGGCAACCTTTTTGTTGATGCGGGATTCGAGATCGCACTGGTGGGTGGCCCGGTGCGCGATGCGTTCTTGGGGCGCGAGGCGCTAGATCTTGACTTCACCAGTTCGGCCCGCCCCGACCAGATTCTTGAAATCATCAAACCCATTGCAGATGCCACCTGGGATGTCGGTCGCGACTTTGGCACCATCGCAGCTCGCATCGGCCAACACCAAATCGAAATAACCACTTATCGCGCCGACTCTTATGACCACGTCACAAGAAAACCAACAGTCGAATTCGGCGATTCACTCGAAGACGACCTAAAGCGACGCGACTTTAGCGTCAACGCGATGGCGCTTCGCTTGCCGCAAGGCGTATTTGTTGACCCATTCAACGGGCTCAAAGACCTGCTCGGCGAAGTGCTTCGCACCCCGACAGACCCCGCGGTCAGCTTTGGCGATGACCCGTTACGCATGCTTCGTGGCGCACGCTTTGCTTCGCAGCTCGACTTCGAAATCGAGCCAGAGACCTTCGAGGCGATGTGCAAGATGGCTTCGACAATCGAAATTGTCTCAGCCGAACGCATACAAGTTGAGTTGTCGAAGCTTTTGCTCGGCGCCCAGCCGCGACTTGGCCTAACTGCGCTTGTTGATTCTGGGCTTGCCGCACTGGTGCTGCCCGAATTGCCTGCACTAAAACTCGAGATCGACGAACACCACCACCACAAAGATGTCTATGAGCACACCTTGCGCGTGGTTGAACAGGCAATCGACCTAGAGCGCGACTATGGCCTCGAAGGTGATTTGGTTTTGCGATTGGCGGCACTCTTGCACGACATCGGCAAGCCAGCAACTCGCAAACTAGAGACAGGCGGGGGTGTCACTTTTTATCACCACGACATGGTTGGCGCAAAACTGGCATCCAAGAGATTAAAGGCACTGCGTTTCGACAACGACACAATCAAGCAGGTTGCCCGACTGATTGAACTGCATCTGCGCTTTTTTGGCTATAGCGATCAGCCGTGGAGCGACTCTGCGATTCGACGCTATGTGCGCGACGCAGGCGACGAGTTGACTCGCCTGCACGCACTAACCAGGGCAGACGTGACCACGCGCAACCAACGCAAAGCCGATCGACTCTCGCACGCCTATGACGACCTCGAAAACCGAATTGCAACCTTGCGTGAGCAAGAGCAAATCGATGCCATGCGCCCAGATTTGAGTGGCGAAGACATCATGCGAATACTCGATCTGAAACCCAGCCCGGTCATCGGCGAGGCCTACCGCTTTTTGCTAGAGCTTCGACTCGACGAAGGGGCGCTTGGCTCAGAAGAAGCCGAAAAACGCTTGCTTGCCTGGTGGTCGGCAAGGTAGAGTTGTGAGGTTGCCCGCGTTGACCCCTGTGTCAGCAAATCGGGCAGCAAAATGCATTTACCCTCCTGTCACAGAAAGTCTGTGGCCGTTCTAGTCCAGAGGAGGTGGGTTAGTCATGCAAAAGTACGAAGTCATGGTCATTCTTGACGCTGATGTAGAAGAGCGCACTGTCGCTGCAAGCCTCGACAAATTCCTCAACGTAATCCGCAATGGTGCAGGCACCATCGAAAACGTTGATATTTGGGGTCGTCGTCGCTTCGCCTACGAAATCAACAAAAAGCACGAGGGCATCTATGCCGTCATCAACCTGACCGCAAAGTCAGCTGATGTGCTCGAGCTTGACCGCCAACTGCGCCTTTCAGAGGCCGTAGTTCGCACCAAGGTATTGCGTGCCCAAGAGGCCGTTGCCCCAATCAAGCCAGTCGAGGTGCCGCCTATGAGCGCAGCCGAGGCAGCCAGCTTGGGTGAGGCACCTGCTCGCAAGGCACCTGCTCGCAAACCAGCAGCAGCAAAGGTCTCAGAGTAACCAAATGGCCGGCGAAGTAATCATCACGGTGGTTGGCAATCTTGCCAACGATCCTGAGCTTAAAACCACCCAGTCTGGTTTGACTGTGGTTAGTTTGAACGTGGCTTCAACCCCGCGCACATTCAACCGCAATACAAGCACCTGGGATGACGGTGAAACCGTTTGGGTTCGTTGCACTGCTTGGCGTGAGCTAGCCGAGAATATCTCGCGCTCGCTAACCAAGGGAACCCGCGTAATCGTGACCGGTCGCCTGAAAGCCCCTTCGGCTTACCAGAGCGCAACCGGTGAGGCACGCGCTTCGATTGAACTTGATATCGAAGAGATCGGCCCTTCACTTAAATACGCCACCGCATCGGTTACTCGTCGTGCCCGCGAAGGTGCCGCCATCTCTGGCGACAGCCCAAGCGCTTGGGGTCAGGCACCAGCTGCCGGCCAATCAACACCTGCCGCCGATGTCGGTTGGGCAAATCCAGGCAGCGATGCCGGTTTTGGCTCTGACGTCGCCCCGTTCTAATTCAATTTCTAAAGATTTCAAGGAGTAAATCATGGTTGCATCAAAGAGTGACCCGCGCAATGCTAAGCCAAAGCGCACACCAAAAAACCAGAAGCCACTTGGCCCAGTAAAGACCATCAAGGTCGGCGTTATCGATTACAAAGATGTCGCCACACTTCGCAAGTTCGTTTCAGACCGCGGCAAGATTCGTACCCGCCGCATCACTGGCGTCTCTGTTCAAGAGCAGCGCCTCATTGCCCGTGCCGTTAAGAACGCTCGCGAAATGGCTTTGATGCCTTACGCTGGCGCCGGCCGCTAAAAGGAGCCCAAATGTCGAAAATCATTCTGACTAACGAAGTTTCGGGCCTCGGCTCAGCTGGCGATGTCGTCGAAGTTAAAGACGGCTTTGCCCGCAACTATCTATTGCCACGCGGTTTTGCCGTGTTGTGGTCAAAAGGTGGCGAGAAGCAGGTCGCACAGATTCGCCAGGCTCGTGACGCACGCGCTTTGGCAACTGCCGAAGAGGGCTTGGCTCTAAAGGCCCGCCTCGAAGAGAACCCGATCAAGCTTGTCGTCAAGGCTGGCGTTGGTGGCCGTTTGTTCGGTTCGGTGAAGACCGCCGACGTCGCTGATGCTGTTGCAGCTGCTGGCTTGGGCGAAATCGACAAGCGCAAGGTTTCATTCTTTGCGCCGATTCGCTCGACAGGCAACTTCGAAGCTAACGTCAAAGTTCACGGTGACCTAGTCGCCAACTTGAAGCTTCAGGTGGTTGCTAAGAAGTAATTCTTTGCGATTCACTGGGATGGCGGGCCAATCGGCTCGCCATCTTGCTTTAACCGCAGGCTTTGCGCTCAGGTTTTGCGCTGGGCTGGCCGCTGGGCTGGGGCGAAGGCCGGCAATCTTCGGCCACTGGTTCTGGCTGCCTTGTGGATAACCTGTGGATAACCTTCGCCATTTCACGAATTCCAACTGAATCCGACCCAAGTTTAGACTTCAAGTTTAGGGTTTGTTAACTTTAAGTTGTCCACCGCAAAAAGGTTGATTTCACGGGCCTTTCGGGATGAAATGTCTCTGTTATGCACAGGGTTATCCACATTTTTTCCACAGCCCACTCGGCGTGTTGCCAGAGTTATCCACAGTGTTTCACACAGGTCGAGTTGAAACTTCGATGTCAGAGGGCGATGCTACACATGTAACATCGACCCATACTGGGTCGAGATGAGCACACGAGGCAAATATGAGCATGATTGACGATCTAAAGATTGGCCGAGCTGGCGACCGACTGTTGCCGCACGATGCCAATGCCGAGCAGAGCACGCTCGGCGGCATGATGCTTTCTGCCGATGTGACCAACGCAATCCTTGGCGACAAAGATGTCTATGCTCGCGACTTTTATAGCCCAAAACATGAAACCATTTTTAGCGTGGTGAGCGACCTAGCAAACAGGGGCGAACCTGTCGACGTCATCGCCGTCAACTCAGAACTCGCCAAATTGGGCAAATTGGCGGCCGTTGGTGGTGCCGAATACCTGCACGAACTCACCGGTTTGGTGCCGAGCGCGGCGAGCGCACGCTTTTATGCGCGAATCGTTCGCGAAAAGGCGATTTTGCGTCGACTGATTGAGGTCGGCACCCGAATTGCCCAGCGTGGTTACGACGGTGAAGGCGAAGTGACCGAGCTTGTCAACACGGCGCAAGGTGAAATCTTTGCCGTTGCCGACGAATCGGTTAGCAAAGATTATGTGACCCTAAACGATGCGCTAGACCAAGCGACTCGTGAAATCGAGGCGATCGAACTAAACCAAGGGGCATCTGGCGTTCGCACCGGGTTCAGAGAACTAGACAAAATGACCCACGGATTACATGCCGGCCAGTTGGTCATCATCGCCGCCCGCCCTGGCCTTGGCAAGTCAACCCTCGCCCTCGACATTGCGCGCGAGGTTGCCATCAATCAAAAGCAAGCGGTTGCAGTGTTTTCGCTAGAAATGAGCTCGACCGAAATCGCCATGCGACTAATTTCGGCAGAGACCGGCGTCTTTTTGAATTCAATGCGTGGTGGCGGTGTTAATGCCAACGAATGGGGCATCATCGCCGAACGCCGCAGTCGCATCGGCAACTCGCCACTTTTAATTGATGACAGCCCGAACCTAAACATCACCGAGATTCGAGCAAAGTGCCGTCGCCTCGTTAAAGAATTCGATTTGAAACTAATCGTGATCGATTACATCCAGTTGATGACCTCTGGCAAAAAAGTTGAGAACCGTCAGCAAGAAGTCTCTGAATTCTCACGATCGCTAAAGCTGCTTGCTAAAGAGCTCAAAGTGCCAGTTGTTGCGCTCAGCCAGCTAAACCGAAAGTCAGAAGATTCGCCCAACAAAAAACCAGAAATTTCGCAACTGCGCGAATCTGGTTCGCTAGAGCAAGATGCCGACGTTGTGCTTTTGATTCACCGCGAAATGGGCGACTCTGATGCTGCACGCATTGGTGAGTCAGAGCTAATCTTGGCTAAGCAACGAAACGGTGCAACCGGTTCTAGCACCGTGATTTTTCAAGGTCAATACTCTCGATTCGTTAACACTAAGGAATAGTGCATGCGCGAAGTCAGCGCCATCAAAGCAATCGTCGGATTCATTTGCGCTGCTGTCATAACTTTTGTGCAACTGCATTCACTTGAAGTTGGCGTAATCACTCTTGATTCATATGCTTGGTCACTTGCATCAATTGGAATCTCGATGCTCTTCATCAAATCGGTGCGAACCAAACTTTGGGCGCGCATCATCGATTTGCAATTGCCGCTTCTAGCAAAGTTCGCATTCACCATCAGCTATGCGTTGGCGCTAGGCCGAAACGCGTTCGATCTTGGTTCAAATGATGTGCTTGAATTTCGAATCAGCATCGCAGTGGTGGCTCTAATCATGGCGGCAACCGAATACGGCATTGGCGCAATCGTGGGTAAGGGCCAAGAAGCCACAGAGTTGAACCAAGTTGCGATTCGCGAACGCAGAATATCGGCAGGCATCAGCATTCTGGCCGCGATAGTTTTCGCCCTTTCACCACTAGATGCGCTAAACGCGGTTGGCTTCTTTGGCGCTTATTTGATGATTCTTTCGTTGAACTATGCACTGATTGCAGCGGGGCCGAAGCAACCAAAAGCAGCCTAGAGTCAAGACCAACTAAGCGTGCGAAGATAGAACCAAAGAAGGCAGAGCAATGGCAAAGACCAAGAAGCAACGCAAACCAGTATCAATTGCATCAACACTAATTTTGTGCGGCATCGCGGCACTATTCACTTCGATCATTGTCTTCGCAGCCGTGCACATTTTGCTGACTGCGTTGATTTGGGCAGGCGCAACATTCATCGTTGCGATAGTCACGATTTCAACTTTGACCCTGGCCTCAAAGCCAGATACGCACGCGCCAGACGAACCACGCCTCAAATAAAGCTCAGGTCAAAATCTGACCTCGCTAGTTCTGCGAATGGCCCCTAGTTTTCAAGATATTTGCGAGCGATGTCGGCAGCAACGCCGGTATAGGTGTTCGGCTTGAGCGCGATAAGGCGATCCTTGGCCTCTTGAGAAATATCTAAACCAGCGACAAAGGCAGCCAAATCTTCACCAGTCACGCGGCGACCACGAGTGAGTTCTTTGAGCAGCTCATAAGGGTTGCTGATAGTCGAACGCCCGGCGGCAACCTCAGCGCGAATCACAGTTTGAATCGCTTCACCGAGCACCTCGAAGTTCTCGGCAAGATCGCCCTCAAGCACTGCAGGCGATAACTCGATCTCACCCAAACCGCGAGAAACATTATCGATAGCCAAAAGCGAATGACCCAAACCGACACCAATGTTGCGCTGACTAGACGAGTCAGTCAAGTCGCGCTGCAAACGAGAAGTCACCAAAGTTGCGCCAAGCGAATCAAGAATCGCATTCGACAACTCAAGGTTTGACTCAGCGTTCTCAAAACGAATCGGATTAACCTTGTGGGGCATCGTCGAAGAACCAGTGGCGCCAGCCGCTGGAATTTGCTTGAAATAGTTCAAAGAAATATACGTCCACACGTCAGTGCACAAATTATGCAGCACGCGATTGAAATGCGCAATCGAAGCATAAAGTTCAGCCTGCCAATCGTGAGATTCAATCTGAGTGGTCAACGGATTAAAACTCAAACCCAAATGCTCGACAAACAACCTTGCCTCAGCGGGCCAGTCAACCAAAGGTGCAGCCGCGACATGCGCCGAGAAAGTGCCGGTCGCACCCGAAAACTTGCCCAAAAACTCTGCGCGACGCACACGCTCAACCTGGCGACGCAGCCTGTGCACAAACACAGCCAACTCTTTGCCCATAGTCGTTGGGGTGGCCGGCTGGCCATGAGTGCGCGACAACATCGCGTTATCGGCATGCTGCAAAGCCAGCGCGCTCAACTTGGCAATGAGCGCCTCGGCCCTAGGCAACCAAACATCAAATACGGCGTCGTGAACAGTTAGCGCATAAGCAAGGTTGTTAATGTCTTCGCTGGTGCAGGCAAAATGCACTAGTTCAAGCAGATCAGGTCGGCCGAGCTTCTCAAGACGTGCTCGCACAAAATATTCGACAGCCTTAACATCGTGTCGCGTGGTGGCTTCGGTTGCTGCTAGCTCTGCCACATCGGCGTCAGAAAAATCGGCCACAATCTGATGCAGTTGCTCTTTGAGAACGTTATCAATCGGGGCATTTGTGCCAAGCAGGTCACGGTTGGCCAAGTGAATCAGCCATTCAATTTCAACAAGGATTCGTGCGCGGTTGAGACCAGCCTCGCTCAGGTGAAAGCCGAGGTCGGCAACGTTCGGGGCATAGCGTCCGTCAAGCGGACTCAAAGGTTGGCGACTCAATTTGCTCACCTATCTATATTGCCGTGCTTTTATGGTGACACCGAAAAGCGACGAGTTTTCAACAGAAACGAGGCGCCGTGATTTCAGCACTGACGCATGAACAAAGGTTTGAGCATGACACTTTTGAATAACCATTTAGATGTGACCATCGCTCTGGTCACGCGAGCACAACCGAGCCCCACACACTGGAACGGTCAAGCGGCAACCGCCTGCCGCGACGAACTCGAAAAACTCTTGCATCAGTTGCGTTCGCTCAAGTTTGAGATGGCCTTACTCGGATTGATTCCGGCATGAGCGGGCAATTGCATAAGCTGAATCCCGGTGGTTATACCCCTGGCGATACATCTGGTCACGCACTGGGCGATAGCGGCAGCCCGATTTCGAGTCAACCCGTGACGAGCCCAATCACATCAACGCCGACCCCATATTCGTCAAACACCGGGGGCGTCGGCACCTTCATCGCCACCGAAGAAGAGCTTCTTCGAGTGAGTGCCGATCTTTTGTTGGCTGCCACCAGTCTTGCCACCGAACTCGCTCCGATTCAATGGGTGCAGAGTCCATGGGCACATGCGCTCTATGCAATCGAACTGCCGAGCATGCTGGCCAAACTTTGGCACGTGCAACAAGGGTGCATAAATGCCGGCGTCTCGTATTTCAAAGAGGAATGGGCGCTCGCTCACAAAATTGATGTGATCAACGTACCCAAAATGAACAATGATTTGCTGGGTGGCAATTTGGGTCGCACACCGACCACTCTCGACAGTGGCAATGGCAGTGGCAATGATGATGGCAACTATGACAATAACTATGAGAACAATGCGATTCCCATTGTGCCCAGCCCTGCACAGGGCGCTAATGGCAATCAAGATATCGTCAAGCCAATTTTTGGCACACCCAAGGTGCCGATAGGTTCTCACACCACGCCTTTCAAACCGACACCGGCGATTGACTGCGTGCCCATCGGCAGCAAACAGTCGCTGCCAACGCCGAGCTCTCTCGATGCGATGGCAAGGCGTATGCAATCAAGCTATAGCTCTGGTCTCGACGTGGTTCGGCTAGAAGAATATGTGCGCTCTGACGGGCACAAGCAATTCGTGATTTATCTGCCTGGCACCCAGCACTGGAATCCACTTGACACAAAGAACGAGCTAGACCCAGCGCAAAATTTTGCAGCCTTGGCCAATATGCACCATGTGCCTACTCAGCACCAGGTAACAAATATCTTGGCGCAACACAACATCGGCTCACACGATCACCTAACGATTGTCGGTCACTCGCAAGGTGCCCTTGTTGGCGCAAAATTCGCCGAGTCGAAGCACAACTTTCACATCGATGGATTGTTGACTCTCGGCGCTCCACTTGGTCAAGAACATTTGCCGCAGGGAATCAGGGTGTTATCGATAGAAAATACAGACGACTTTGTGCCAAGACTTGATGACGCGCCGAACTCGCAAACACAAGACTGGCTAACCGTGCAGGCGCACAGTCAAAACTCTAAAGGGCATGCGTGGTTCGCCCCGCATAGCGCAGCCGCCTATGAAAAGACCGCAAAGCTAGTTGACCAGAGCGCCAATAGAGAGTTGCTTATCGCCAAAGATCAACTGCTAGCACCCTTTAGCGACGCACAATCTGGGCACGTCACCGTCTATCACCTAAAGGGTTGAGCAGTTGGCTTCAAATATTGCCCGAACCGTTGGCCTCGCGAATTCTTGTAATTACAAGATTTTGAGAGCTTTTGAAAGACCTCTACCAATGAACGAACAAACACTCATCACTAAGGCTGCCAAAATTGCCCACCAGAACGAATTGACTGCTAGCCCACTAGGCGTGAAGCCGTCAATCGAAAAAGTGCCCGGGCTAAGTTGCTGGCTAATCCATGCAACAAACAGCAAAAGCGCACCGTTAATCACAAAAGCAATCAAACCGAAGGTCAGCAAATACAACGGAAAAGCAATCACCTTGATGACAGGCGCGATGATCGAGTTGATTAGCCCGAAAATTGCCCCGATTACAAGCAAAGTGCCAATCAAGTTGCCAATGCCGTCACCGCCATAGGGCACCAAATGCACACCAGGAATCAGCGCCGATACAACCCAAAGACCTAAAGCGTTGATCACAGTGTTAACCAGAAAACGTTTCATAGTTAGATTGTGCCACCTGTGAACTAAATTGGTATCTGTGACTGCCAGCGAAAAAGACATCCCGATGGTGCAACTGCTATCGCCAGAGGGCGACTTCAGTGTGCCAAGCGAATACGCCGGCTATGCCGAATTCATCAAAGAGCTTCGAGAAGAAGACTTTCTAAAGTTTTATCGCGATATGGCCAGAATTCGCCGCTTCGACAACGAAGCCACGGCACTGCAACGCCAAGGCCAGATGGGTTTGTGGGTTCCGGCCGTTGGCCAAGAAGCTGCACAGATCGGTTCGGGCCACGCAGTCGGGCCAAATGACCACATTTTTCCGAGCTATCGCGAGCATGGCGTAGCAATCACCCATGGCGTCGACCTGATGTCGATAATCAAGATGTTCCGCGGCGTCAACCACGGTGGCTGGAATCCTGAAGAAACCCGCTTTCATCTCTATGCCATCGTGCTCGGCACCCAGGTGCTGCACGCCACCGGTTATGCGATGGGCCTCAACTTTGACGGCAAAGTCGGCACCGGCAATAAAGACGAAGATCTTGCAGTCATCACGTATTTCGGCGATGGATCAACCGCCGAGGGCGATGTCAGCGAAGCATTCTTGTTCGCCGCGACCCATAAGACGCCTCAGGTTTTCTTCTGCCAAAACAACCAGTGGGCAATCTCATCCCAGGTTGAATCGCAAACAACCGTGCCACTCTATTTGCGCGGTGACGGTTTTGGCGTGCCAGGCATCAGAGTCGATGGCAATGACGTTTTGGCTTGCTACGCGGTCACCAAGAAACACATGGATGACGCCCGCGCGGGCCTAGGCCCATCGATGATTGAAGCGTTTACCTATCGCATGGGCGCGCACACGACCAGTGATGACCCGAGCAAATACCGCGACGAAACCGAATACGAAATGTGGAAGTCGCGCGACCCAATCACGCGCTTCGAAAAGTTCTTGCGCAAACAGGGCATTGGCGACGAGTTCTTTGCAGAAGTCGAAGCGGCAGGAGATCAACTTGCGACCGAAATTCGCGAGGCAACTTTCGCTTTGCAAGAGCCGTCAATCGAATCGATGTTTAACCACGTTTATAGCGAACCGCATCCGCTAATCACCGAACAGCTCGCTTGGCTCAAGGGTTATGAGGCATCGATGGGCGGCCACGAAGGCGCACCTGCAACTGAGGGTGACGTGAACTATGGCGGTGCTCGCTAATGACAAATTTTGTTGAACTTTCAATTGCAAAAGCAATCAACGCTGGCATTCGCAAGGCGATGCAAGATAACAGCAAGGTCTTGGTTTTTGGTGAAGACGTAGCCAGACTCGGCGGCGTCTTTCGTGTAACCGAAGGGTTGCTCGATGAATTCGGCGACAAGCGAATCTTCAACTCACCAATTGCAGAATCAGGAATCATCGGCACAGCAATCGGCCTCGCAATGCGTGGCTATAGCCCGGTTGCCGAAATTCAGTTCGATGGATTTATCTACCCAGCCTTCGACCAGATCGTTAGCCAGCTCGCCAAGCTGACCAATCGCTCTGAAGGCTTCGTTGACATGCCAGTAGTTATTCGTGTGCCTTTTGGTGGCGGTATCGGCGCCGTCGAACACCACAGCGAATCGCCTGAGGCGTATTTTGCGCACACCGCTGGGCTGCGAGTAATTAGCCCGAGCAATGCCAATGATGCCTATTGGATGATTCAGCAGGCAATCAAATCGCGCGACCCTGTTTTGTTCTTTGAACCAAAACGCCGCTATTGGCAAAAAGGTCAAGTGAACCTTGACGAGCCACCCCAGGATATGCACTCGGGCCGAATTTTGCGCGCCGGAACCGACGTAACGATCGCGACCTATGGCCCTATGGTGGTTACTGCTTTGCAGGCTGCCGAAATTGCCGCGAGTGAAGGCCGCAGCATCGAAGTAATCGACATGAGATCGATGTCGCCGATTGATTTTGGTTTGATTGTCGAATCGGTTCGTCGAACAGGTCGACTAGTTGTTGCCCACGAAGCGAGCACATTTGTTTCGATCTCGTCAGAGGTCGCCGCAAAAATCACCGAGCTCGCTTTCTATCACCTCGAGGCACCTGTTCTTCGCGTCGGTGGTTTTGATGTGCCTTACCCTGCAGCAAAACTCGAAGAGAAATTCTTGCCTGACGCTGACCGAATTCTTGAAGCGGTCGACCGAGTTATGGCTTATTAGATAGGCATATGAAGATGGCACAGACCGCGTATTTTGATTTGCCAGATGTTGGCGAAGGCCTGACCGAAGCTGAAATTGTTTCGTGGAAAGTCGCTGTCGGCGACACAGTGTCGGTCAACCAGATCATCGTTGAAATCGAAACTGCTAAGTCGCTTGTTGAACTGCCTTGCCCATTCGCGGGCACGGTCGTCGAGTTGCTAGCGCCAGAAGGCGCAACCGTCGAAGTGGGCAAACCGATCATCGGTGTAAGTGTCGAAGGTTTCACCGCAGCGATGTCGGCGGGTCACGCGCCGAACGCCAACAGTTCGATGCACTCAGCTGTTGCGGCGAACGCAAACAATGCAGTCGTTACTGAGGCTATTCAAACAGTTGCAGACACCGCGTCAACCGCTACCACCGAAGACAAACCGCAACCTAACTTGGTTGGTTATGGTGCGGTTGGTCAGGCTGCGAGCAGGCGCCGACCAGGCACCAGCGAAAACTCTGCCGCAAACACAATCTCAAACGCTGGCGCTGCGGCATCGGCTGTAACCGCAGCATCGACCGCAGCGGTTGCCCACGCAGCACCAGTTGCAATAACCACACCTGCAACCGATTTGATTGCAACGGTGCCAAACGAAGACACTGTTTTGGCAAAGCCACCGATTCGCAAATTGGCAAAAGACCTCAAAGTCGATATCACCAAAGTGCGTGCGACTGGCCTGGCCGGTGAGGTGACCCGCGAAGACGTGATGGCCGCCGCAACTCAGGCGAGCGTATTCAAAAACCTGAGCACTCCAGCGCCGAGCAGTGAGCGCGAAGAGCGCATCCCGGTTAAAGGTGTGCGAAAAGCTATTGCCAACGCGATGGTCACGAGCGCATTCACCGCACCTCACGTGAGCATTTTTGTTGATGTCGATGCGACTCGCACAATGGAATATGTTCGCCGACTAAAGAATTCGGCCGACTTCGCTGGCGTCAAGGTAACACCGCTTTTGATTATGGCCAAGGCGATGATTTGGGCAGTGCGTCGTAACCCGATGGTGAACTCGTCTTGGACTGACACCGAAATCATCGTGCGCAACTATGTGAACTTTGGTATTGCCGCAGCAACACCACGCGGGCTCATTGTGCCCAACATTAAAGACGCAGACCAAATGTCGATGCTAGAACTGGCGAAGGCCATCGAAGCCCTTGCCTTGACTGCGCGTGAAGGCAAGACGACTCCGGCAGAAATGCAGAACGGCACGATCACGCTCACCAACATTGGCGTCTTCGGCGTCGACACCGGCACACCGATCTTGAACCCAGGCGAATGTGGCATCGTTGCCCTAGGTTCGATTCGTCCGAAGCCTTGGGTTGTCGACAACGAGATTTTGGTTCGCCAGGTGACAACAATTGGCGCAACTTTTGATCACCGCGTTGTCGATGGCGATGTTGCCAGCCGCTTCGTGCAAGACGTAGCTTCGGTAATCGAAGAGCCGGCGCTGCTGCTCGACTAACAAAGCCAACCTGCAAGCATGTCAGTGCTTGATTTCTGTTGATTCACCCGCTAGAACTATTAACAAGCTCAATTTCTAGGGGGAATTTTGGAAGAGCGCAAACTCGAGATTTCGCAAGAGCAACGTCAGGCATTGGCTCAACAACGAGATGAATACGATGCCACAAAGTTGCTGTCGCAAAGAAAAAACCTTCACACGATTTCGGCGCTAATTGCCACCATTATCTGCGCCTGCATAGCTGGCTTTGAAAGTTCTACCTATGCCTTGCATATCGCTGACACAATGGCTGTTTTAACTTTCGCCCTTTTTCTTTTAACTCTCGCAATCAATAGAACCAGAAAATTGCCTTTTGAAATAACAAAAGCATTCTCTTCGACACAACTGATTTTCGTTATCAGTGGTCTGGTTATTTCATTGATTGGCAGCAATCTTGCAACTATTTACACCTTCCAACCAAACCCGAATGCGCCTGAATGTCACGACATTGTGTTTTGTGAAACGAGCAAATTTACATATTGGATCGAGATATTCGTTGCCGGCGTAATCTGCATTTTTGTTGCGATTGTTTTGGTTGCGATTGCAAATGCGAAACTTATCAACAGCATGAATCAGCTCTCAGATCAACAACCCAAGTCAGGCAAATAATGCAAATTGGCAAAAAATTCTTAGCAGCGTTCTTGGTAATGATTGGGTCAACGGCCGTTATGTGGTTTGCATGGATGGTGTTTCTGCCCAAAGCGTCATGCGAATCACCTGGGTTATCTATCGTGCCAAATATGTCTGCGAGTGAACGCGCCAAATATCTCGATTCAGCACGAGAAGTTTGTCTGAATAACGGTGGCTCGCTTAATCACTAAGAAGGGGAAAAGGGATGAGCATAAATCAAGAGAAATCGCTAACTTATTGGGCGCTTCTGGGTGGTTGCATTTTGACGGCTGCTCTGGCGGTAATCGGCCCATTTGTGAGTTTTAGCAATTCACACACTTCTGGCGGTTCAACGAATTATGAAGAAGATCTTCATAACTTTGTTTCTGACATCGGCCTAGCAATTTTTTGGCTATTGGCCACCCCGAGCCTCATTTCTATTTCGATTGTGCTTGGCTTCCTAGCCAACCGGGTGGGCAGAGGCTCAACCCGTGAATGAGCGCAAATCAATTTGCCGACCAAAGGAGAGCGCCCAGAGTTCATAAAACTGGGTGACTGATCTAGCTGGTCGAATCTGGCTGCCGAGAGGCATCCATGGCTCAAAAAAGCCCTAAATCAAGACTTGCACCCAAGGGGCTAAACCGCCTAAACTTGTGAAGTTGCCCGAGTTCATTGGGCCAACCACCAAAACGGCCCCAAAACCAACCTTTTGAAGGTTTCGGCGTGCCGAACATTCGAGATTTATCACGGAGGACACGATGTCTGCTTACTGCCAGGTCACAGAGACCAAGCCGCAGTTTGGCCACGCCGTTTCGCACGCTCAGAACAAAACTAAGCGTCGTTTCAACCCAAACATTCAGAAGAAGACCTACTTCGTGCCTTCACTAAAGCGCAACGTGACACTTCAGGTCTCGGCTCGCGGCATCAAGGTTATTGATGTTCGTGGCATCGAGTCGGTCATCGCAATGTTGACCGCCCGTGGCGAGAAGTTCTAAGCGAAAAGCAGAGATAAAAAATGGCTAAAGACAGAGACATCCGCCCGATCATCAAGTTGAAATCGACTGCTGGCACAGGCTTCACCTATGTGACCAAGAAGAACCGTCGTAACGACCCAGACCGTATGGTGCTAAAGAAGTACGACCCAGTAGTGCGCAAGCACGTCGAATTCCGAGAGGAGCGCTAAACCCATGGCTAAAAAGAGCAAGATTGCACGCAACGAACAGCGCAAAGTTATCGTTGAGCGTTACGCCGAAAAGCGCCTGGCACTAAAGAAGGCTTTGGTTGACCCGAACTCGACCGACGAACAGCGCGAAGAGGCCCGTTTGGGTCTGCAAAAGCTGCCTCGCAACGCTTCGCCTGTGCGCGTGCGCGGTCGCGATGCAATCGATGGTCGCCCACGCGGTTACCTCGCCAAGTTTGGTGTGTCACGTGTTCGCTTCCGCGACATGGCACACAAAGGCGAGCTGCCAGGCATCACCAAGTCATCTTGGTAAGCCACCGATAAAACGATTTAGCGAAATCCCGTTGCCTTTCGAGGCAGCGGGATTTTGATTTAACTATCGAGCCGAAACAAAGATCCCAGCAAAAAACCCTAAAAATAAGCCAAAAGTTATGCGCAACACGCCGCACCCCTAGTAAATACGCGGCATTTAGCCAAGTAGTCTTTCTAGCGACATCAAGTCACACACGTCGAAATAGGAGTAACCCAAATGGCCCTCAACAAGAGCGATCTAGTTGCAGCAATTGCAAACCACACTGGCGAGTCACAGGCTGCGGTTAACCGCGTCATCGACGCCATGTTCGAAGTTATTTCAACCAACATCGCCAAGGGCGAGAAGGTTGCAATCCCAGGTTGGTTGTCAGTAGAGAAGGGTCACCGCGCTGCTCGTGCAGGTCGCAACCCTCAGACTGGCGAAACAATCCAGATCAAGGCAGCTAACACCGTTAAGGTTTCAGCTGGTGCAAAGCTAAAGGCTGCAGTTAAGTAGTCTTCTGTCACACGCTTTAGCGGCACACTTCGGTGTGCCGCTTTTGCTTTAACTAGATGTTGTTTTAGCCGCTTAACTTAGGCTGGTGTGGTGCGCGAATTTTTCAGAACAAGGATTACCTTGGCGTTCACGCTAACCATTTGGGGTGCTGCGGTTGGTTTGGTTGCCGGCATGTTTATCGGTGGCAACGCGGCTGGCACGGCGTTTTTTAATCCAGATCCGTTTTTGATTTGGGGTGCCCCAGCTTTTCGCGGTCTTTTCGATGTGTCGCAGGCCGTGGCGATCGGGTCATTAGTTTTTGCTGCCTTTAGTTTGAATGACCGCTCAAACGAATTACATAAAGTCACCGGCTTGGCCGCAGCTGCCGCGGCAATCTGGACTCTCAGCGGTGCCGCCTATTTATTTGAGACTTTCTTGACGGTTACTGGTGTTCAGGTTTCAACCGACAACACTTTCTCTCAACAACTGTGGCTTTTTGTAACTCAGATTCAACTTGGTCAATATCTGTTCTTCAACCTCATTGGGGCTGCTGTGCTAACCGTGTTGGCACTCTTGGTGCGCACTCTTACAGGCACTGCAATTGTGGCTGCAATTGGGCTGGTTGCTTTGGTGCCATTGGCACTTACCGGTCACGCGGCCGGTTCAGCCTCACACGCGATGGCGGTCAACTCAATCGGCATTCACGTCTTAGGTGCTGCGGTTTGGGCCGGTGGCTTGGTTGCGGTTTATGGCTTGCGTGGGCGCATCGTCGGTGACGCTCTCGTCGGCGAGAAGACCATCATCAATCGCTATTCGAGCTTGGCCCTATGGGCCTTCATTGCAGTTGCCGCAAGCGGTGTTGCCTCTGCTCAGTTGCGCATTGTCGAATTCAAGAACCTAGCGACGCCGTATGGCGCCCTGGTGATTTTCAAAGTTGCCATTTTGATAGCCCTTGGTGTGATTGGCGCTGTTCATCGCCGCTTTGCTATCAAACATCTGGCCGACAAGGCCAACATGTTTTACCGCCTTGTCGCAGTGGAATTTGTGCTGTTCGGGGCGGCGATTGGTTTAGGCACAGCGCTTTCGAGAACCGCACCGCCGGTTAACGATTATCCACTGGGCAAATTATCGCCAGCCGAAATTTTGACTGGCGCAGCTTTGCCACCAGAGCTAACTCCGATTCGCTATCTGACCTCATTTAGCATCGATTTGATTTGGCTAGGGGTCGCAGCTGCCGCAATCTTTGCCTATGTTGCCGGCGCTCTGCGACTCAAAAAGCGCGGCGATGCCTGGCCGATTGCACGCACGATTTCGTGGGTCGCCGGAATGCTGTTGCTTGCCTATATCACCAACGGCGCATTCAACGTTTACGAGCAATACCTGTTTAGCGATCACATGCTGGCTCACATGTTGCTAACCATGGCCGTGCCAGTCTTGCTAGTGCCTGGTGCACCGGTGACGCTGTTGGCTAGAGCGGTCGAGAAGCGCAAAGACGATTCACGCGGAGTTCGCGAGTGGGTTCTCTGGGCAGTGCACACAAAATATGCGCAGTTCATCGCGCACCCACTGGTTGCCGCCACTTTGTTCGCAAGCTCACTTGTGGTGTTCTATTTCACGCCTGTGTTTGGTTGGGCTACACGTGATCACATTGGTCACGAGTGGATGGTGTTGCACTTCGTAATCACCGGCTATCTTTTTGTGCAGGCATTGGTTGGCATCGACCCTGGGCCGAAGCGCTTTGGTTACCCTCAGCGACTCATGCTGCTAATCGGCACCCTGACCTTTCACGCATTCTTCGGCCTTGCTCTAATGACGGGCAGCACGCTGCTATTGGCCGACTGGTATGGCGCAATGGGTCGAACCTGGGGCCAAAACCCATTGGCTGACCAGCAGACCGGTGGTGCAATCGCCTGGGGCATTGGTGAGCTGCCGACCGCTGCGCTGGTGATGATCACAGCGTGGCAGTGGGCAAGATCAGATCGCCGTGAAGCAGTTAGACTCGACCGAGCCAGCGACCGAAGCGGTAACCAAGATTTGTCTGAATACAACCGTATGCTTGACGCTCTGGCCAAACGTGAAAGCAAAGATTGAACGACATAAAACTCTCTAAAGAGCAACTTGCTCTTTTTGAATACATCGAAAAAGATGGCCAGACCGTTTTCATCACAGGCCGTGCAGGCACTGGCAAGTCAACGCTGTTGCAATACTTGCGCGATAACACCAAGCACAAGGCTGTGGTTTGCGCACCGACCGGTGTGGCTGCCTATAACGTCGGTGGCATCACAATCCACTCACTATTCGGGTTCCCATTTGGCGCCCTCACAGCGGGTCAGGTCGCCCAGCATCTCGGGCGTCGCGCGCGCGATGTGATTAAGTCAATCGACATGCTGATCATCGATGAGGTTTCGATGGTGAGCGCGAACCTGCTCGATGCAATCGACGCGGCTCTGCGAATTGCGCGCAACAAAAAATCGTTGCCATTTGGCGGCGTCAAAGTTGTGATGTTTGGCGACCCATACCAACTTGCACCGGTGCCAGCGCGCGGTGAAGAGCTGAACACTTTGATTGAGATGGAATATCGCTCGCAATGGTTTTTTCACGCCAAAGTTTGGCTTCAAGAGACGATGCAGATTTTTGAACTTACCGAAATTTTTAGACAGCGCGACCCTGAGTTCAAAAACATTCTGAACGCAATTCGAGTGGGTCAGGTAGACCAAGGGCTTGTCGACCGCCTCAATGCCGCCGGCAATCGCACCGCCCCGCACGACAACGTGATTCGACTCTGCACAATAAACGCGACAGTCGATCGAGTTAACACAACTCGACTAGAGAGCCTCGCGAGTGAAGAAAAAGTCTTCAGCGGCAGCTATTTGATTGGCGATGCTTCGGCATTTGGCCAGACCCAACCGGCCGAGAGCAACTTGCGCCTCAAAAAAGGTGCACAGGTTATGTTCATCAAGAACGACGACCAAAAACCGGTCAAGACCGCAGATGGCAACATTGGTTGGCGTTGGGTAAATGGCACCATCGGTGTTGTGCTTGATTTTCCCAAGGATGGCGGCGTCACAGTTGGTGTTGACGGTGACACTCACCACGTCGGGCAATCCACGTGGGAGAAGATCCGATATCACGTCGATGAAGAATTCGATTCTGAGACCGGCAAATTTAAAGAGACGCTCGTGCCAGAAACATTGGCCGAATTTAAGCAGGTGCCTCTGCGACTTGCCTGGGCCGTCACAGTGCACAAGTCGCAGGGTCAGACCTATGACGAAGTTGTGATCGATATGGGTGGCGGCGCATTCTCGCCAGGTCAAACCTATGTTGCTTTATCGCGAGTGCGTTCGCTTACCGGGCTTTATCTATCGCGACCGATTGCGCTCAAAGATATTCAAGTCGATCAAACCGTGATCGAATTTATGGGCGGCGCAAGAAGCATTTTGCCCGAATAAAACTTCGGGTTGCCCGAACAAAACTTCGGGTTACCCGAACAAAACGGCAGGCCATTCACGAAACCGACTTAGCCGTTGAGCCACCAGTTGATTGGATGCTCAACACGCATCGCCCACCAAGATTCTTTGTGCCCGGTGCCTGGCCACATTTCTGCCCTGAAGGTTTTGTCGCGAAGGTATCCCAGCTTCTGCATTTTTTCGACAAATGCAAAGTGCCATTCGGGGTAAGCACTGTCTAGCTCTATGTCGCCGCAGTCGCTATAAATGCGAACTTTGCCGGGTGCGGGCAGACTGCCGCAAAGCAAGTCGATCATCTTTTGACCACCTAATGGCCAGTGCGTCGACAGCGCGAGACCGACACCGAAAACCTCTGGGTGTCGAGCGACGCCATAGATGGTGCCGAGACCGCCAAGGCTTGCGCCCATCAGCGCGGTGCGCTCGGCAGCAAGTTCAAGACCATAGCGGCGAGCGAGCTCTGGCACTAGGCGTAACGCGAGCATATCTTGGTAATCATTGCCCCGGTATTCAGGCGATGTGGGTCTAAGAATCGGATCAATGGCATTCAGCATTTCTGGGTTCGGCTTCATAACGTCTTCTGGCGCCAACTCGTTGAGTCGCAGTGAATCATCGACACGATAAACACCGACAAAAATAGGCAAACGACCACCAACTTTTTCGCCTGCGACGATTCGGCCTGAAGCGATGGCCTCTGGAATTCCCCAGTTCTGATTGTTCCAAGTCTCAGAAACGTCGAGCAAAAAATTGCCACCGTCGTGAGCCACCAATAGTGGCGTTAGGGCATCGTGTTGCGCTGGCAACCAAACATCGATGCGTCGACCTTCCAACTCGAACTTCTCGAGACGACCACCGGCCAGCTCGCGAGTTGAACCCACAGTGTTCACTGCCTGGCTAGCAGCCTGAGTGTTTCTGGTTTTCTTGAAGTGCATCTTTGCCTAACCATTTTTTTGAAGATTAAATGTTTTCAACCACAGAAATAATCCCACACCCAGCGTGGTTGGATTAACTATCTATGAAAATCCTTGCTAGCGCCCTAGTGCGCCACCGCCGTCTTGCCCTCTGGTCGTTTATTTCGATCGTATTGTTTAGCCTGATTTGGGGTGTTCAAGCTTTTGGCAACCTCAAGGCGGGTGGCTATGACGACCCTGGTTCTGACAGTGCCAAGGTGAACACCATGTTGGCCAAGGATTTTGGTCAGCAAGACCCAGAAGTCGTGATGCTTCTAGATTTCAAAGCTGGCGCAGATAACCCAGCTGCTGCGGCAACTGCAAGCGACATTGGGGCCAAAGTCGCCGCAATGCCGGGGATTCAATATGTCAGCAGCTATTACACGCTTGGCATGCCAAGCACCTTGAAGTCTTCTGATGGCAATGAGGTCTATATGTTTGCCAAAATCGCTGATCAAGGCAAGGTGCAGGCGCTTGCCAAAACCATTCAAGACACCTATAGCGGCACCCAGGGCAACGCGACTGTTTATGTTGCCGGTTGGGGCCCGGTTACCAGCGAAATCAACCACATAATCGAGAGCGATTTGACCAAGGCTGAGTCGATTGCTATTCCGGTTGTTATCTTGCTATTGATTTTTGTATTCGGCTCAATTGTCGCTGCCGGGTTGCCCCTCATGGTTGCCGGTCTCACAATTTTGGGTTCGTTTTTCTGGATCTGGGTGCTCACCCAATTTAGCGACACTTCAACTTTTGCGATCAACCTTCTAAGCGGTCTGGGTTTGGGGCTCGGCATCGATTACGCACTGCTGTTGGTGAATCGATTTAGAGAAGAACGTAATCACGGCCGCGATGTCGAATCCGCAGTTATTGCGACTGTATTGACTGCAGGGCGAACCGTTTTGTTCAGCGGCATGACCGTAATTGCTGTGATGCTCAGCATGCTGTTTTTTCCGCAGTATTTCTTGCGCACCTTTGCCCTCACCGGCGTGATTGCCGTCACTCTCGCGGTGCTCAGTGCACTTGTGGCTCTGCCCGCATTCCTTTTGCTCATGGGTGACAAAATCAACAAAGGCAGAATATTCAAAAACAACATTGACCCAGATAAAGCAGGCCGATGGGCAAGCATCGCGAGATTCGTAATGCGTCGCCCAGTAGCTATTTTGTTGATTGGCATCATCGGCCTTGGCTCGCTCGCCGGCCTTGGCATGAACATCAAGCTCGGCCAAGTCGATGATCGCATTTTGCCATCAACCAACCGCGTGGTTGTGGCAAGCGACCAGATTCGCACCAGATTCGATGGACGCGAAGGCAGCCCGGTCGAGATACTTGTGCAAAATGCCAGCGACACCCAGGTGCTTAGCTATGCGCAAACGCTCGCAGCCGACCAACGAGTCACTCGAGTGCAAACCAACCTGGGCATCGTTACCAAGGCGGGCTTGATGCCGGGCACCGCCCAGATGTTCTCGGGCTATAAACAAGCCAGCTGGCAGCGACTAGCGGTTATCGCAACCGTTGAGCCGCGCAGCCCGGCGGGCGAAAAACTTGTCACAGATCTGCGTGCGATCGATTCACACATCCCAGGGGTATTGATTGGTGGTTCGGCGGCGATATATACCGACGCACTAAACGGCATTTCAAGGCAACTGCCATGGGCAGCCACTTGGATTGTCATTTGCGTGCTAATTATTTTGTTCTTGTTCACCGGGTCAGTGTTGCTGCCAATCAAGGCCGTGCTGCTGAACTTTATGTCGCTGCTAGCCACCATGGGTTTCTTGACTTGGGTGTTTATGTCGGGCAATCTCAAGTGGCTTATTGGCGATTTTGTTGTGACCGGCACTATCGACTCTTCATCACTGGTGTTGGTTGCGGTGATGAGTTTTGGTCTTTCGATGGACTACGAGCTGTTTTTGCTTAGCCGCATCAAAGAGCAACATGATCACGGACTATCGACAACAGAATCTGTTGCGCAGGGTTTGCAAAAATCTGGCCGAATCATCACAACTGCCGCGTTGGTTCTAGCTGCGTCGTTCGCAGCTTTTGCTACGAGCAGCGTGAGCATTATGAAGATGCTGGGATTAGGTATCGCGTTCGCCGTGATTATCGATGCAACTGTGATTCGCGCGCTGTTGGTGCCGGCTTTAATGAAGCTATTCGGCAAAGCTAACTGGTGGGCACCAAAGTGGTTGCGCAAGGTGCACGACAAGATTGGCTTGCAAGACTAAAGCCAACCGAGTCTTTCTCGAACAGCATCGGCTTGCGCCTTTTGTAATACGCTAAAGCCACCGAGGCCGAGCACAAAATCGAGTTGAGCCATTGCCGAATCTTCGACGGGCAGTTGCAGAATCGATTCAATGCGATCTGCTTCGGCAGGGTATTGCTTTTCGAATCTTCTAAAGCGGTCGAGGTTATCTTCTAGGCCTTCTGTGCCCAGTGCAACAGGCAGTCGATCGCGCACAAAGCCGAGCACGTGCTTTAGGTAATAGCTTCTGATGGCTTGACCCGCTATAAGAATCTCGCCCCGACGGGCGCGACCCACCGCGATCAAGACAAGGGCTAAAAACAACCCCCACTCGGTTTGTTCATCAAACGCTGCGCCTTTGGTGCGCGATTCGATGGCTTGCACTCTGGCAGTGATGTTGCTCTTATCGACAGGCACGGCCCAGTAATTCACCGAAGCCAACTCGAGTTCTGCGTCTTCAAAAACGGCGAACTCGAGCACATGCCCGTTGCGATAGACAACTTTTAGACCATGAGCTGTTTCTCGTGCAGCCACAATCACATCATCAGAGTCAGGCAACCAACTCAAGTTTTGGCGAAAGCCTTCGCCAGTGCCAGATTTTACGACGAGAAAGAAATCGTGATCAGACCATTCATCCACTCGCGAAGTATCTGCGGCTGAACCGACTAAAACGAGCCCTAAAACATCTGCGTTCTCTTGCGCGCTAGCAGCGAGACGGTCAGAGTAATTCAGAAAATCTGCGAGCGCCTTATTTGCAGTCATTTTTAGAGATTAACTTTCTGCGCAACACTAATGGGCAGCAGCGTGCTCGTTGCGTTTCTTATGCAGTTGCCACTCACGGTTGGTGATCCAAATCATAAAGATGTCAAAGATGGTGAGTGCAAAAACACCCCAGGTGAATTCATTGAACAAATCGACCGTTTGCAATATCACAAAAATCACCAGGGCAGCCAGCATCATCGGGTATGCCCACATTCTGTTTCTAAACAGTGCATAAACCAACACGACTTTCACGGCGCCGTGCGTAACTAAATAGATCGCGCCAAGCAGAGTTGAGTGGCCATCTAATGATTGGGTGTATTTGAGTATCGCTAAACCAAAAGCATTTTCAGGGTTCGCGTTGAGAAACATCGATGACAAGCTTTGGCCAAGGTCTTTGAATACGTTCACCGGAATCAAAAGCAAAGCCAGCGCGCCAAGCAACTCGGTTAGACCGCCTAGACCTTTAAGCCACAAGCTAATCAAAAACGCTCTGTGCAGACTCGTCGATTCGCCAGGAACCAAGACCGGTTTGCCACTGCGCTTGCGGCTACCAAGCCAGATGAATTTCGCCATCGCTATATAGCTTTCTTTAGGTGGGCAGCAAGCTTGCCGTTTAAACGCACGTATTCAATCAATTCTTCGTCTGTGAAAACACTAAACATTTCGGTCATCAACCGTTCGTGCTTCGGCATGTGCTTTTTGAAGAGCTCGGTCGTTTTCGGCGTTACCGAGATTAGAAAAACACGCTTGTCGAGTGGGCTCGATTGGCGCGTTATGAAACCCTCGTCTTCTAGCGCATCGGCAAGGCGGGTAACAGCGCGCGGAGTAACATCGAGCAACTCGGCCGCCTCACCCATGGTCAAAGTTTTGTGTCTATTCAAAATAGCCAGCAGCATCAGGCGTGGCCCACTAGCCGAAAACTCGCTATCGACCATGCGATCGAACCAGCGCGAAAACAAGTGACCAACACGCATCGTTACACCGCCAGCCAAGAGGCCTCGACGCGGTTTTGGCACGCGGGCAATGTCGCCTTCGCCCTCAAAAAGTTGACGCAGGCGCTCTGGCGGCGCTAGTCGTTCAATCTCTTTAGCCATGGGTCTATTTTGCCTTACCAAAGTGCCTTGCGCCTATCGGGTAACCTATAAGACATGTTGATGTCAGACCGCGATATTCGCGCCGAAATTGAAGCAGGCCGCATCGGCCTTGACCCTCTCGAGATGAGCTTGTTGCAACCTTCGAGCATGGATGTTCGGCTCGATCGATTCTTTCGCCTTTTCGACAATCACAAGTACGCCTACATCGACCCTGCCGAAGACCAATCTGATTTGACTCGCTTGATCGAAGTCAATTCAGACGAGGCATTTGTGCTGCATCCTGGTGAATTCGTCTTGGGTTCGACTTATGAATTCGTTACCCTGCCAGATAACATTGCCGCTCGCCTCGAAGGCAAAAGCTCACTTGGTCGCCTTGGTCTGTTGACTCACTCGACTGCGGGTTTTGTAGACCCCGGGTTTAAGGGCCACGTCACACTAGAGCTCGCCAATGTTTCAAGCCTGCCAATCAAACTTTGGCCTGGCATGAAAGTCGGCCAACTGTGCTTCTTTATGCTCTCGTCACCAAGCGAGACCCCCTATGGCAGCGCGAAATACAACTCGCGCTATCAGGGGCAGCGCGGGCCAACAGCTTCGCGCAGCTTCATCAACTTTTATCGCACCGATGTCGGCAACGAGCCGCTCGAAAGCGGCAACTAGTTATTCAGCAATCTTTGGGTTCGGGTGCACTCGCATAAACAATGCGAGACCAACACCGAGCACAAGCATGATTCCTAGGATTCCGAATATCGACGCATTCTTTGCACCGAGCGCCCCAGCCACGGTCAGCGACAAGGTCCACATCGTTGGTGACAAGTAGCTGGCAGCTTTTCCAGTGGTTTGATATAGGCCGAACAGTTCGCCCTCGCGGCCATCCGGTGCGATTCGTGCCATAAAAGTGCGCGACGAAGCCTGAGCCGGGCCAACAAAGAGGCAAAGGGCGAGGCCGAGAGTCCAATAGGTAATTTTGCCTTCACCCGCGAACGCGAACACCCCGACACCGGCGACCAAAAGACCGACCAACGAAATCAGAATCGTGCGCTTGGTGCCGATGCGGTCATCCATGAAGCCTCCTAAACCAGCGCCGATTCCTGCAACGATGTTGGCAGCGATGCCAAACATGATCACCTGTGTTTGACTGAAGCCAAAGGCAACCGAACCAAGAATCGCACCAAAGGTGAAGATACCTGCGAGCGCATCACGATAAATGGCGCTGGCAATCAGATATTTGAGCACGTCTGGCGACTTGCGTCGCAGCTCTCCCAGCTGAGCGAACAGAGCGCGATAACTTGCGCCGATGCTTTCACGGGCAATCTTTTCGTTCGTTGCCTCAACTTCTGGCACAAATATGGCAAGTGGAATCGTAAACACAGTCATCCAAGCGGCGCTAAATAAAAACAACACACGGATGTTTTCTGCGTTGGCTGTGCTCACGCCAAACATCGGCACATCAGGCAAAACAAAACCGAAGAGCGAGAATACCAGCAACAAAATGCCGCCCACATAACCAAGACCCCAAGCAATACCACTGATGCGGCCCATTGTGGTTGGGTTGGTGACTTGCTTGAGCATTGCGTAATAGTTGATAAACGAGGTTTCTTGAACAACCGAGCCGATTGCATAGAGCACGACGCCAAAAACAAAGAAGCTCGGCAATGGCTCAACGAAATAGGTTGCCAACATGATTGCAATCAGAAGCGCCGAGTTGATAAGCAGCCAACGTTTGCGGTGGCCGGCGGCGTCGCTGCGTCGACCAAAGACAGGGGCGCTAATGGCGACCGCGAGCCCCCCGATTATTATGCCGATGCCGAGCTGGCTCGCCAAGACATCTTTATTTGGCCCAAAATAACTTGAGGTTATATAGGTCGCAAAGATAAAGGTCTGAATGATCGTTGGGTATGGCTGTTCGGCCCAGTCCCAGAGCATCCATGCCCAAGTGGCGTGCTTGCTAAGTGGTTTGCGAGTGTTGCTTGCTGCGGCGATTTGGCTCATAGAGGCAAGTTTGCCTGAACTAGGGCGCGAAGCGACGATTATTAGGGTGAATATGAGGGTTCAATTCGGTAACAACGCGGCTTTCATTGGGGCTAAGCCCTTGAATTCCATGGATTTTGGCTCGAAACCTGAAAGTTGAGTGTGAAACGCTCAAGTTTTGCTAAAAATACTTGACAAGAGTAGAGCGCAGTGTGAAACTTGAGCCTGTTGGACTCAAGTTTGAGTTCAACGAGTTAAACCTCATAAGGAGAAAATCACATGGCACGTGCAGTAGGCATCGACCTGGGCACCACCAACAGCGCGGTTAGCGTGCTAGAGGGTGGCGAACCCACCGTAATTGCTAACGCAGAAGGCTTTCGCACTACCCCTTCGGTAGTCGCATTCACCAAAGACGGCGAGGTGCTAGTCGGCGAGACCGCAAAGCGCCAGGCTGTCACCAACGTCGATCGAACCATCGCTTCGGTCAAGCGCCACATGGGCACTGACTGGAAGACCCCTGACTTCGATGGCAAGCGCTACACCCCACAAGAAATTTCAGCCCGCATCTTGATGAAACTCAAGCGCGACGCAGAGACCTATTTGGGTGAGAGCGTGACCGACGCGGTTATCACCGTGCCGGCATATTTCAACGACGCCGAGCGTCAAGCAACTAAAGAAGCTGGCGAAATTGCCGGCCTAAATGTTTTGCGCATCATCAACGAGCCAACTGCAGCTGCACTCGCATATGGTCTCGACAAGGGTCGTCAAGACGAGCTAATCCTTGTGTTCGACTTGGGCGGCGGATCCTTCGACGTCTCGCTTCTCGAAGTTGGCAAAGACGATGACTTTTCGACCATTCAGGTTC
>CAINTU010000157.1 GCA_903853515.1 uncultured Micrococcales bacterium
CGAGAAAGACTTTTATAAAGTCTTGGGCGTCGCTAAGACTGTCGAAGACGCCGAGCTTAAAAAGGTCTATCGAAAACTCGCGCGAAAATATCACCCAGATTCAAATCCGGGTGATGCTGCGGCCGAAGCTAAGTTCAAAGAAATCAGCGAGGCCTATTCGGTGTTGAGTGACAAAGTTCAGCGCCAAGAATATGATCAGGTTCGCGCGATGGGTAACGGCGCTAGATTCACGGCCCCAGGTGGCGGTGGTCGCGCTGGCGCCGGCGGCCCTGGCGCTCAATTCGGCGGCGGTGGGTTCGAAGACGTATTCGCCAATCTGTTTGGTGGCGGTGGTGGCCAAGGTGGTCGTGGCGGGTTCGGTGGCTTTGGCCCAACGCCGGGTCAAGATCTCAGCGCGGCGATTTCGATACCTTTTATTGATTCGATTCATGGCACCACAATGAAACTCAACTATGAGGGCATGGCGCCTATCAACGTCAAGATTCCCGCAGGTGTTCAAGACGGCCAAAAAATCAAACTGCGCGGCAAGGGTCAGGCCAGCCCGAACGGCGGCCCTGCTGGTGATTTGGTGCTAACGGTCACAGTTAAACCACATGCGGTGTTTAGCCGCGATGGCAACAACCTGCGAGTTAGCGTGCCAGTCACATTCGCCGAAGCAGTGCTCGGTGCAACCATCAGTGTGCCAACCCTTGGCGGCGACCCCGTGAAACTTAAGGTGACCCCGGGCACACCAAACGGTCGCGTGCTTCGAGTAAAAGGCAAAGGTGTCGACAGCACCAAAGGTGCGGGTGACCTTTTGGCCACCGTTGAGGTCTTGGTGCCTGCGCACATCAGCGAAGAGGCGGCCAAATTGGTGAGCGAGTTTGACGCCCTATTGCCTAAAGAAGACGTTCGCCAAGACCTTCATAACAAAGCCGGATTACTCTAACTAGGCAGCCATGGATATCGACCCAGACCTACCGATTCTGACAATCTCACAAGCTGCCGAGTTGGCGCAGATGCATCCGCAAACACTGCGTCAATACGACCGGCTTGGATTAGTTTCGCCAAACCGAACATCTGGGCTGTCGCGACGTTACACGTTGCGAAACGTCGCGCAGCTGGCAGAGGTAACCAGACTCACCAGTGAAGGGGTAACCCTCAATGCGATTAAGCGAATCCTTGAGCTTGAAAATCAAAACGCCGAACTCACCCGCAGATTGCTTGAAGTCGAAGCGCTGTTGACGAGCGAAATCGAAAAAAGACCCGGCACCCGAATTTTTGCTGCAGGTGATTCGGGCACAGTTTCGGTTGCGATGGGCAAGCGACCGAGTCGCGCAACCTCTGTTGTTCTTTGGCGGCAACGATAAACTTTTGAGTTATGGCTAATAACTCACAACGCACATACGGTCAGGGCGCACAAGGCGAAAGCAGCGCACCGAAGGCAAACAAAGTTTCTTTCATGTCGAAGTTGAAATATAACTTCGACAACTCGATTGCCCGCAGCGGTGTCTTCGTGCTCTATATGCTTCTTGCAATGATCGTCTTCTCGGCGATTCTCGTTCTAGTTAAGTACGGCCTCTATGCGTTGCCGTTCATCTCAAACTCTGGTGCACTGCCTGGCATGAACTTTGAGACGTTCTGGGGATCGTTCGCTTCTATTCTTGGTCGCGGCACTGAGGCCACCTGGGCTGATCGAATTGTTTCGTTCTGCTACTGGGTTATCACAGTTGCCATTGCCGGTAGCGTGACCGGTTTTATTGTTGGTGCGATTCAGCGCACTTTCGAGCGCTTGCGCAAAGGCAAGAGCCCAATCATCGATAACGGCCACACTTTGATTCTCGGTTGGTCAAACCGCGTGTTCCCAATTTTGAAAGAGCTTGCAGTTGCAAACGAAAACGTTCGCAAGCCAAAGGTAGTTATTTTTAGCGACAAGACTCGTGACTTTATGGAAGACGAGATTGAATCGCGTGCCGGCGATCTCGGCAAGCTGAAGGTCATCACTCGCACAGGTGATGTCACCAACCCAGAAGATTTGAAGCGCGCCAATGTTTCAGAAGCCAAGTCGATCATCATTCTTGATGAAGATGCCGCTGGCGATGCAAACGTGGTCAGCACCGTCTTGGCAGTCAAGGCCGTCAACGCAAATCCACTGATCAAGATCGTTGCCGAGCTTGACGACGCGCACACTGCCGAAGCCTTGAATGTTTCAACAAATGGCCAGGTGCTCGCAGTGCGTTCACACGATGTGATTGCTCGCGTTACCGCCCAAGCCAGCCGCCGCCCAGGTCTTGCTGCTGTGATTCTTGACCTGCTCGATTTTGATGGTGACGAAATCTATTTCGCCGAGGTGCCAGCGCTATCGGGCAAGACCTATTCAGAGGCTTTGCTCGCTTTCAACACCGCATCTGTAATCGGTCTGGTCGATGCCAATGGCAAGACCCACATCAACCCAGCTCTCGGCATGCAGCTCGAAGACTCGACCAAGATTATTGCGATTGCCGAAGACGATGACAAGGTTGTCTACACAGGTGTTCGTGAAGACCTTGGCAACCAAAAGGTAATCAGCGTCGACAAGAAGGCCCCAACAGCTGAACACCTGCTGATCATCGGTTGGTCTGCAATGGGTCGCTCGGTGCTCAACGAACTTGCAGGCTTTTTGCCTAAGGGCTCGACCGTGCACATCGTCTATCAATCGCGTTGGGTAGCTGCCGCGGAATTCGAATCGCTCAGCTTTGGCGACATCAAGGTCACGCACTCGGCCACCTCAGGCGACATCCATGACCTAATCGAAGTTGCTAAAGACAAGAAATACAACGAGGTCATCGTTCTTGGTTATCGCAATGCAATTAGCGAGGCAGAGGCAGACGCTCAGACAATGCTGACCATGCTTCAGATGAACCAGCTGTTCATCACCGATGGCAACGGCGTTGAGCAGACTCGTTTGGTCGCCGAAATCATCGACAGCCGCAAGGCAGAGCTTGCACGCGTTGCCGCGGTTGACGACATGGTCGTAAGCGACAACTTGGCTGCACTTTTGATTGCACAGATCAGTGAGAACCCTGCGCTTGCGCCGGTGTTTGAAGACCTGTTTGATGCTGACGGTGCGACTTTGAATGTGCGCCCGATCGAAGAGTATGTTCCGCTTGGCAAGGCAATTGACTATGCCGAGCTTGTCGCAATTGCTCGCGGTCATGGTGAGTCGGCTATCGGCTACCGTCGCGTTGCAAATGCAACCAAGGATGGCTCAACCGGCGTCGAGTTGAACCCGGAAAAGACCACGAGCTATACACCGGCTGCCGGCGATGCTCTTGTCGTGATTGGTGATCTTCAATAATCTCTAATTAACTTTGAAGGGGGTTGAAGTCTTTGAACGAACTACCAGAGAACTCAGCAGAGCGTCAACATCGACTTGAGGTCGAAGCTGAACTCGAATATGAAGAAGAGCTAAAGCACGACTATGTCGCTGTGGCAGCTAATGATGTTGGCATGAAGGCGCAGCGTTACGGCAAATTCATGCGTCTTCTGAAACCGTTCATTTTCATCATCAGCGCATTCGGATTCGATAGCTATATTCGTGTGACGCAACTCGAGAAAAAGCATCCGCAAGATTAGCGAACTAGGCACCTAGGGTTAGTTCAACCTCAACGAGCTGGCCAAGTTCGAGTTTTTCAGGCAGGCGAACGGCGCTTTTAACCGGCAGCAAATATGCGCCACCTTTTGGGAACAACGAAGTTGTGTAGTCGGTAACGCCTATCGATGCGTGCACTGGCACAACACCCCAGCCATAACTCAACACTTTGGCTGCCTCTTTGATTTCGGCACAAACCTCTGCAGGTATCGCCAAGTAATAAAACGGCGCTGGCCCTCGCCACTCAATTAGTTCGCCAGCGAACTCGAAGGTCATCGCCACGGCTAGCTCAGTTCTACAACCACAGGCACGTGATCGCTTGGGCCTTCACCCTTGCGCTCGTCACGATCGATTGCCGCCGATTCAACTCGCTCGGCAAAAGCGTCGTTGCCCAAAATAAAATCAATGCGCATGCCTTCGTTGCGAACAAAACGCAGCTGCTGATAGTCGTAATAGGTGTAGCCATCTGGCACCAGTGGCCGCACAACATCGGTTAAACCTATTTGCTCAAAAGCTTCGAAGGCCTGTCGTTCAGGTTCGCTCACGTGAGTTGATCCAATAAAGTCGTTGATATCCCAGACGTCTGTATCTAGTGGCGCGATGTTGAAATCACCCATCAATGCGAGCGGCTGCTCAGGGCTCATTTCGACCCATTCGGCAGTTGCTGCCGCCAATCGGTCTAGCCATTCGAGTTTGTAGGTGTAATGCGGGTCTTCGAGTGTGCGACCGTTTGGCACATAGAGTGACCAGAGTCGCACGCCGTCAAAGGTCGCCCCAATCGCGCGGGCTTCTTGCGCTAGTTCTGGGCCAAAGCCAGGCATGTCGGCGAAACCGATCTCGATGTCTTCTGCGGGCAAGCGCGAGGCAAAGGCAACGCCGTTCCATTGATTGAGGCCGTGCAGCACAACCTGATAGCCGGCATCGTTAAAGGCTTGCATAGGGAACTGCTCTGGCTTGCACTTGATTTCTTGCATCGCCAAAACATCGATGTCGGCTCTCTGCAGCCAATCGGTAACACGGCCGACACGGGTGCGAATCGAGTTCACGTTATGGGTTGCGATGCGCATTGTTTAAACTTAAACCATGACCAATGCTGCTGCCGATAAAGCTCGACTAATCGATTTGATCAAAGAGCTAGCCGTGGTGCACGGCAGAGTCACTTTGTCGAGCGGCATTGAAGCTGACTATTACGTCGACCTTCGTCGTGCAACTTTGCACCACGAGGCCGGGCCGCTAATTGGTCGAGTGATGCTCGATTTGCTTGATGCAGCAGATATCAAGGATTTTGTTGCGGCCGGTGGCTTGACCATGGGTGCCGATCCGGTCGGCACTGCAATCATGCATCAGGCTGCCGCCCGTGGCCGCAGCATCGATGCCTTCGTTGTTCGCAAGGCGGCAAAAGCTCACGGCATGGGCCGTCAGGTTGAGGGCCCAGATGTTGCTGGCAAAAAAGTGATTGTGGTCGAAGACACCAGCACTACCGGTGGTTCACCTCTAGCTGCGGCCAAGGCGCTTGCCGAGGCTGGTGCGATTATCGTCGCTGTCGCGACGGTGGTTGATCGCGACACCGGTGCCCAAAGGGTCATCGAAGATGCTGGCTACCGCTACTTGAGCGCCATTTCGCTCGACGATCTGGGTTTGCGCTAAACAAATCCGTGGTTTTTTGTGCCTTTTTGACGCTAAAAGTTGAAAATAACAACTTTATAAACGCCGCAAAAATGTCTCACCGTTCCCGCATTCTGAGCGTAACCTGAGAAAGCACGCCCAATGTCGGGTTTCAACCGGTTACCCGACCATTTAGGAAAGGTAACAAAATGGACCAAATTGGAGTATTGTCTTATGCTCTGACCGGATACCAGTTCAGCGCTGTTTACAACATGCTGTCTCTAGGTATCGCAAGCATGCTATTCACCTCAATCTTCTTGTGGATTGCAAGAGATCGAGTTCTTCCAAAGTACCGTCTAGCAGTTATGGTTTCAGCCACAGTTACATCAATCGCTGCTTACCACTACTTCAGAATGTTTGACTCGTTCAGCCACGCTTATGGCATGAACGCCGATACAGCTGTTGCAAACGCTGGTGGCACGTCACTTGATTTCGGTGCTGCTCACTACAACGTTGGCTACCGTTACATCGACTGGCTACTAACTGTTCCACTACTTCTAGTTGAGCTAGTTGCCGTTCTAGGCCTAGTGAAGGCTGTTCAGTCTTCGTTGCTAAAGCGCCTAGTGCCAGCCGCTGCATTGATGATCATCCTTGGTTACCCAGGTGACATTCACTCGCACCTTTTCGGTCTAGACAACAGCGTTTGGGGTCTTCTATCGACCATCCCATTCCTATACATCATGTATGTTCTATGGGTTGAGCTAACCAAGAGCCTTTCAAGCCAGAGCGAGAAGATCCGCAAGTTGTTCCAGGGTCTTCGTCTTCTGTTGATCGCTACTTGGGGTGTTTACCCAATCACCTTCATCCTTGCAATGGGACAAACTGGCGCACCTAGTGCATCAGACGTTGTTTCGCGCGAAGTTGGTTACACGATTGCCGACATCTTGGCTAAGTGCCTCTTCGGTCTAATCATCTTCAGCATCGCTCGCATCAAGAGCGCAGAAGACGACAAGGCTTTTGCTGCTGCAGAAGGTCACTAACCCCAAGGATTAGTTTCTAATCCCTCGAGTTAAACGAAGCGGGACTTCTCTTACGAGAAGTCCCGCTTTGCTTTAACCTAATTTGCTATCGCCCTCGGCTGAATGCCAGCAACGGCAGGCCGCGCCCACAAAGGCAGGCCTTGCCCACAAAGTCAATCAGGGCGTTTTAGTACTTATAGAGCTTGCCGTATGCTTTGTTGTTTACAACCAAGGTTGAATACTTCACATAGTCGATGCTCATCTTTGCCGACTGAATGCTTGTGTCGAGTTGGCTGCCATCAAAGTTGCCACCGGTGGCAAAGTTCATAATCATATAGAACCTTGCATTGAAGACCCAGTCATTTGGCGCAACATCTTTAGGAGTCTCGGTGCCATAGAGGTTGCCGTCAACGTAATACTTGATCGAGTTAGGCAACCAGTCAATTCGAAACACGTGATAGCCGCCGCCCAAAGATAGGTTGTCAGGGCTGTAGTAATAGTTCGACTTTGAGCTGCCGCCCGAATATCCTGGGCCATGAATCGAACCGATGGCTACGTTGGGGGTTGAGCCGCGAACTTCCATGATGTCGATCTCGCCACAAGATGGCCATCCGCTGCACGATGGGCGGTCAACGCCAAGCAGCCAAAATGCCGGCCACATTCCGGCGCCTTCAGGCACCTGAATGCGTGCTTCGATTCGACCGTATTGAAAACTCAACTGGTCGCGGGTATAAACGCGGGCCGATTTGAAAACGCACTGACCGCAATAGTCGGTGATGTAGTTATCGCTTGGGTTGTTCAGGTCGACCTGTGATGCGGTGATCACCATGTGGCCTTTGCCATCGGTCGACATCTGAGCCGCTTTATTGGTGTAATACTCAAGCTCGTTGTTGCCCCAGCCAAGCCCGTTGCCCATGTTGTATTGCCAGATTTTGGCATTCGGCTTCACGCCGGCCTTGCCCGAATAGTTCTCTTGCCAAAGCACGGTTGGCACTACTTTTTTGGCGGCTGCGCTTGCACCTTGGGTTGCGCCGATGCCCATAAATATCACAAGGATTGCGGCAAGCGCTGCGGCAACAGCTCGGCCGATTTGTCGGTTTAGAGTGCGTTTTGTCATGGCTGCGGTCCCTTCACTAGGTAGAACTAGTTTGCTGGCCGATCGCACATATCGGTTGATTACGCTTTGGTAACGGTTGCCTGCCAAATCGATATTCTCGTTTGTAAAGAAACCGCTTTCACGGTTAACTATAAACACTGTGAAACCGCTTTCGCAGTTTACTACAAACCTTTGACCGAGGTAAGTAGGGTTCCCCCGGCCAGCTGTCGCACAACAGTTAGCCGGGGGCCCCGAACCTCGAGAGAGCACAAAAATGAGATCAAAGAAGTGGCTAATCACCCAAATCGTTGCTATCGCCTCAGCAGGCATCCTTGCTCTAGGGGTTGTTACCCCGGCAAAGGCTTCACCGACCCCGGTGACCCTAAATTTCTGGTATTTCGGCAACGTGCTTGAGCCAAAGCTCGTCAAGATGTACAACGCTTTGCACCCTGAAGTCAAAATTCAGCCAAAGCAGATGGACCTCGATGCTCTAAACGGCCAGAGCGCCATCGCGGCCTGTCAAGGTGTTGGCATCGCAGCCGACATCATGGCAATCGAAATCAGCTATTCGGGCTATTGGCGCCAGAAGCCACAGTGCTTTACTGACCTTCGCACCCTAAAGACCAGCGGCCAAACCACAGCCATCAAGCGCACCAACGGTGTAGCTCAGACTTCGGGCACAAATTACCTCACACAAGACTGCCCAGCAACCTACGACCGCACGACAACGTTCGACTGTGTGCCAGCCGACGAAAGCGCAACGACTCTTAAGAGTGATTACCTCGACTGGCGTTGGGCCAACGGTGTTGCCAACAACGGCGCTGTGTTCGGTATTCCTACCGACGTCGGTGGTCTTCAGGTGGCATACCGAACCGACCTATTCAAAAAGGCCGGCCTACCAACCGACCGCACCAAGGTGAGCAACCTTTGGCCAACCTGGGATAAATTCATCGCAACCGGAGCCAAATACGTTGCGACACTTTCGGCTGCCGATCGCAAAAAGAACAAATCGTTTATGGACAACATTGGCACGATCTATTCAGCCATTTTGAACCAGGGCACTGTTAAGTACTACTCGGCGCCGACCAGCAAAGACCCTAACGGCAAGGTTGTTGTCGCAACCAACCCACAGGTAAAAACCGCTTTCGACACAACCTTGAAAGCAAGCACCGCAGGCATCGGTTCAAAGGTTGGCCAGTTCTCGGCTGACTGGGGCGTTGGCATGTCAAACGGTGCGTTCGCAACGATCTTGGCACCAGCCTGGATGATGGACTACATCAAGCAGCTTGCTCCAGACACCATGGGCAAGTGGGACATCGCAACTATTCCTGGTGGCGGTGGCAACATGGGTGGTTCACAGCTAACCATTCCAGCCGGTTCGAAGAACAAGCAAGCCGCTTGGGACTTCATCAGCTGGTACTTGGCCCCTGCTCAGCAGTTGACCACCTTTAAGACCTACGGTTTGTTTCCTTCGGCAAAAAACATCTATAGCGATGCGTCGATTCAGGGTTACACCGATCCGTTCTTCAACAACGCTCCGGTTGGCAAGATCTATGCAGCGGGTGCTACAAAGTTGAAGCCAATCTTTGAGGGTGAGCGTCAGCGTTGCATCGACCAAGCAATTGGTTCTGCAATCTCGTTGGTTGCTAACGCCAAGAAAGACCCAAAGGGCAAGCTCTATACCTCAGCAACAGCTTTTCCTAAGGGTCTAAAAGACGCAGCGCTCTGTCAAAACCAGTAGCAAAAGCTGCCTTACTGAACCCAAAATCTGAAAGCAAAAACTATGACGAATGCGACGAGCGTGAGGGCTGCAAAGCCCTCACCGTCACCATGGAAGCCGGCGAAAAAGAAACCAGCTAAACCAGCATCTGGCGGCGGCATCACCGCGCTAAACGGCAACTGGGCATATCTATTTGTCGCCCCATGCTTCATCATGTTTTTGGTATTTGGTCTAGCCCC
>CAINTU010000158.1 GCA_903853515.1 uncultured Micrococcales bacterium
AGAACCGGTCACGGTATCGGGGTTAAGTTGCACCTGCAACGTGCCGTCAGCACAGCCACTGACTGTGACTGTATAGCTTGCACCTGTGCCAACTAGATTCGAGACATAGCAACCGGTTGCAGAGCCAAGCAGTGTCATATCGTCTGCAGTGAAACCTGTAATTGACTGACCAAAGGCAATCGCAAAGTTCGGTGCAGCCGCATTGCTTGGTGAGGTCGGTGCGCTAAAGCTCACCACGCTCGGGCTGAAGGTATACACCAGCGTGACTGTGCCGTCGCCCGCTTGAAACCCTTGATAGTGACCCACCGAGTTGATCTTTGCGCTGTTGACATAGTCAGAGCCGCCACCGCCACCACCACCGTCGAGGCCAGACGGGTCAGTGTCGGCGCCACCGCCACCACCACCGAAGTATCCGCCACCGCCGCCACCACCACCAGCAACAGTTGACCCAGGATTTGTTGCGCTGCCTCCGGCACCACCAACACCGCTGGCACCTGCACTGCCTGCCGAGGCCAGCGTGCCATAGGCGGCACCGCCCGAGCCGGCCAACGCAACAGTGGCACCAAGCCCTGCGCCGCCCTGGCCTGCACCACCGGCAACGCCGCTAGCGCCGGCAGAACCGCCTGCGCCACCCACCCAGCCACCGGTGCCGCCGCCACCACCGGCAACTGCGATGCGATCGGTTAGCGCAAGGCTGGTGCGAATATCTGACGCACCGCCGCCAGAACCTTCGTCACCGTGGCCGCGACCGGCCGCACCGCCACCGTTGAATCCGCCGGCTACACCGTTGCCGCTAGCGCCCTGCCCACCCACAAAGATATAGAGTCCGCCTGTCGGAAGCGTTGAAAACTTGCCTATGAGTTTTGCACCATAGCCGCCGTTGCGACCGCCCTGTGCACCGACAACGGTCATGCTAATTGTTCGCACATCGGTGGGCACCGGCCAATAGTAATAATCGCCCGAATAGCTAAAGGTGATCGAACAAGATGTGCCGCTCGCGTTGCAACTCGGTGTCGGCAGATTTGATTGCGCAAACACCTGAGGGGCATTTGTGAAACCAAGGATTAGTGAAATCGCACTTATGCTGGTTAACACTTTTGGCCAGCGGCGAACATTTGTTTTATGCATCTGCCTAAAGTAAAACTCCAGCCGATTTTTCGACTGGAGTTATACACAGGTTTTGGCTCGTTCAGTTCGAGCCCAAAAAACTAACCTAGTCGCGCCTTGAGGTTCTCAGCCAAAGTCGCCATGAACTCATCGGTGGTTTGATAGGCCTGCGCAGGGCCAACCAAAAGCGCGAGGTCTTTGGTCATGTGCCCGGCTTCGACGCTCTTGATAACAACGTCTTCAAGGGTTGCAGCAAAGTCGTGCAGCTCTTGAGTGCCATCAAGCTTGGCGCGATGCATTAGTGCTCGAGTCCAGGCATAGATCGAAGCAATCGGGTTGGTCGAAGTCTTTTTGCCCGCCTGCCAGTCGCGATAGTGACGGGTCACTGTGCCGTGCGCGGCTTCGGCCAAACAGGTCTTGCCGTCTGGGGTGGTCAAGACGCTGGTCATCAGGCCGAGCGAACCGAATCCTTGGGCAACCGTGTCTGACTGCACATCACCGTCATAGTTTTTGCAGGCCCAAACGTATCCGCCTTCCCACTTAAGCGCGGCGGCGACCATGTCATCGATCAGGCGGTGCTCATAGGTTAGACCGGCAGCGTCAAAGCGAGCCTTATATTCGGCGTCAAAGACTTCTTGAAATGCGTCTTTGAATGCGCCGTCATAGGCCTTCAAAATGGTGTTCTTGGTAGATAGATAAACCGGATAGTTTCTGGCCAAACCATAGTTGAAGCTGGCGCGCGCAAAATCGCGAATCGAATCCATGTAGTTATACATGCCCATTGCCACGCCGCCATGCTCAGGATAATCAGCAACGGTCATGGTCTGCGGTTCGCCAACCTCAGGAGTCCAGGTCATTGTGACGCGACCTTTGCCTGGCACCTTGAAGTCGGTGGCCTTATATTGGTCGCCGTGTGCGTGGCGGCCAATGATGATCGGCTTAGTCCAACCCGGCACCAAACGAGGCACGTTCGAGATGATGATCGGCTCTCTAAAGACCACACCATCAAGGATGTTTCTAATCGTTCCGTTAGGCGACTTATACATTTTCTTGAGGCCAAATTCGGTCACGCGAGCCTCGTCTGGGGTGATGGTGGCGCATTTCACACCAACCGAGTGCAGCTTGATCGCATTCGCCGCATCGATTGTCACCTGGTCGTCGGTTGCGTCGCGGTTTTCGATCGAAAGGTCGTAATACTCGAGGTCGACATCAAGAAAAGGCAGAATCAACGAATCCTTGATGTTTTGCCAGATGATTCTGGTCATTTCGTCGCCGTCTAGTTCGACGACCTTGCCAACTACCTTGATTTTCGACACAGCGGGCCACTTTCGGTTCTTTAGAAACTTGAGAAATTGGTGTGAAATTCAACACCTGAAAAATAGCCTAAACCCTAGCGCCAATAGACTAGCGACATGAAGCAACGAAGCCTTGTGCGAGCACTTTCAGCCATTTCTGCCAGTTCACTTTTGATCATGCTTTTTGCGGGTGCACCTGCCAAGGCGGCAACTGGTCCAGATAATCCGGTGCCGAATAAATTGATCACCAGCTCTTCTGTTGGCATTCAAATGTTTATGTACAACTGGAACTCGATTGGCAACGAGTGCGTCAACGTGCTTGGGCCAGAAGGCATCGATTGGGTGCAAACTTCGCCACCGCAAGAGCACGTCAAGGGTGCGCAGTGGTGGGTTCACTATCAACCAGTGAGCTATAAGCTCGAATCTTCACTCGGCTCAGAGCGCCAGTTTCGCGCCATGGTTGCTAAGTGCAACTCGGTTGGTGTGCAGGTAATCGTCGACGCAGTGATCAACCACATGGCCAATCAGTCTGGGGTTGGCTGGGCGGGCAGCACATTCACGAAATACAACTATCCGGGCATTTATAACTCGACTGATTTTCACAGTGGCCTGACCGACCATTCGAGCCCGCGTTATTGCACCCACAGCATCAACAGCTACGACTCGATTCCTGAGACCACAAGTTGTGAGCTTGGCGGTTTGCCTGACTTGGCCACCGAAAAGCCAAACGTGCGCCAAACCATCGCAGACTATTTGAACCACATGCTAGATATTGGTGTCGCCGGTTTTCGAGTGGATGCCGCTAAGCACATCGGCTCTGACGACCTTGGCGCCATCGTGTCAATGCTGCACCCAGTTAACGGCCACGCGCCATATATCTCGAGCGAGGTAATCGGCAACGCATCGCAGAACAGCCCGTTCACTACCCTGCCCTATGCAGGCAGCAACAATGTTGGTGACGTCTGGTCTTGGGGCAGCAAAGTCACATTTATGAACGCGCTAAAGAGCATGGATCTCTCGGTCTTCGCAAATCAAGGCTGGGCAGCAGGGTTCAATGGCAACAACAACACCATCACAATCGTGTCTAACCACGATGACGAACACCACGGCCCAAGTGCACTCACCTATCGCGACACCACAAGGTTCACTCTTGCCAACATGGTGTTGCTTGCGGTGCCGTTTGGCAAGCCAGAGCTTTATACGGGCTATGCGTTCACCGATGAGAACAACGGGCCTGGCACCGACTATACGGTCAACCCGAATGGCGTTGTCATGGATGCCTGGTGCCCGCTCGTTGACTCAAAACCAACCAAGATTCAAGACGGCAGCGGCCTCTATGGCTGCCTTCAGCGCCAGACCGCAATCAAGGCAATGATCGACTGGCACCACCAGGCAGGCACTAGCCCGACCGCAAACATTAGCGCTGGCACAGGCACAAACCGTGGGGTATTGAGCTTTAGCAGAGGCACAAACTTTGTGGCTATGAACCCAATCGGCACCCCTCGCACCGTCACTGTCAAAACTGGCCTAGCCGGTGGCACCTATTGCGACAGTGTTTCTGGCGGTGTGGTCGCTTTCAAGACTGTCAAAAAAGTGAAGTCTTGCCTTGGCACAAAAGTGATTGTGAACGCCAAAGGTTCTGCTTCGATAACCATCGCTGGCACCACTGCCGTGGCTCTCACCATTGCTAACAAGATTGGCTAGCTTAATCGGCTAATTAGCCGCCTGGTTAAACCAGCGAGTCTCGCCACGCCTTATGCATCTTGGCGAACTTGCCTGTGCCCTGAATCAATGTGGCGGGTGCATCATCTTCGATAATCTCACCGTGTTCCATCACTATCACTCGGTCGGCAATCGAGACTGTCGATAACCTGTGCGCGATGATGATTGCAGTGCGGCCCTTCAAGAGCGTTTGCAGCCCACGCTGAACCATTCGCTCACTAGGAATGTCTAGCGAACTGGTTGCTTCGTCGAGAAGCAGCACCGTTGGGTCAGCGATAAACGATCTGGCAAACGAGATCAGCTGACGCTGACCCGCCGACACTCGCCCACCACGCTTGTTCACATCGGTGTCATAGCCATCTGGCAGTGCCTCGATAAATTCGTGTGCACCAACAGCCTTAGCCGAAGCAATAATCTCTTCACGAGTTGCATCTGGCTTGCCGAGGGCAATGTTGTCGGCAACGCTGCCCGAGAATAAATAGGCCTCTTGGGTTACCATCACGATGGCTTTGCGCAGGTCGCTATCGCGCAAATCGCGCAGGTCAACGTCGTCAAGGGCGACCCTGCCTTCAATCGGGTCATAGAAACGCGCGATCAGCTTGGCAAGAGTCGATTTGCCAGCGCCGGTTGTGCCTACCAACGCGATAGTTTGGCCCGCTGGAATATCTAAGTTGAATTTGGGCAGAATTTGTTTGCCGTTTGAATAGGCGAAAGAAACATCTTTGAAGCTCAAGTGGCCCTTGCGCTCAGCAAGATCGATTGGGTTCGCAGGTTCTGGCACTGAAGGCTGCTCTTCGAGCACACCACTGATTTTTTCGAGAGCCGAGTTTGCCGACTGATAGGCGTTATAGAACATTGCCAGGTTTTCCATCGGGTCAAAGAATCGACGTGCATAGAAAATCGCAGAAACCAGCACACCGATGCCAAGGTGATGGTCGACAACGCGGCTGCCACCGAAGAACAAAATAAATGCGACCGTGATGTTGCCAATCATGATTAGCCCTGGGTCATAGATGCCGAAGAGCTGAATGACTTTGGCGTTCACCGAACGATAGTCTTCGACTAGCTCACTGTATTTGGCCTCGTTGCGTTTCTCTTTTCTAAACGCTTTGACGGCACGAATGCCAGTCATCGTTTCAACGAAATATACAATCAACTTAGCTGAGGCAACGCGAGTCTTGCGGTAGTTGATTCGGGTTTGACGCTGAAACCAAATGGTCAAGAAATAGAGCGGAACCAAAGCAACCAACAAAATAAAGAATGACTGTGCATCTAGCAACAGCAGTGCGATGCCAGTGAAGAGCATGTTCAAAATGCCAGCGACCATCTCATTGCCACCCGAGTCTAGAAGCTCTTTGATCGAGTCGAGATCTGATGTCTGACGAGCGATCACGCGACCAGATGTATAGGTCTCGTGAAATTCGATGCTCAAGTTCTGTGTGTGCCTAAACAGGCGGCGACGCATGTCAAACATGATGTCTTGATTGACTTTTTGGGCATAGCGCAAAAAGAATGCGATCAAGAGAGCTGCCGAAATTGCTGCACCGAGGTACTCAATGACGGTCACATAAAGCGGGGTCCAATTACCCTTAATCGCCTGTGGCAATGCTTGGTCGATCGCCACCGCAATTAGGTATGGGCCAACGACTCGAAGTGCCTGACTCGAAACAACGAGCACAAGCGAACCCCACAGGCGGTTTTTAACCGGCGCGATTAGTGAGAAAAGCAGACGCAGCGAACGCTCGCGAACTCTTTTGGCCTCGGCCTTTGTAAGCTCGACTTTCTCTTCGCCCTGCACACCTTGCATCGACATTATTTGACCTCAATCATTTGTCCGGCGGCATCTAGGCTCGAAATCACATAGCGATAATGCTCGTTAGTTGCCAGCAGATCGCTGTGTTTGCCGAAAGCTGTGATCTTGCCGTCTTGCAGCAAAGCAACTCGATCGGCGAGCTGAACAGTCGATGGGCGGTGTGCAACTATCAAGGCTGTGGTTGCCTTAAGCACAGTGCGCAGCGCGTCTTCGACCATGGCCTCGGTGTCGACATCTAGAGCCGATAGCGGGTCATCGAGAACCAAAACACTTGGCTTTGCTGCCACCGCACGGGCGAGGGCCAGGCGCTGACGCTGGCCACCAGAGAGGCTAAGCCCCTCTTCACCAATCACTGTGTCTAGCCCGGCTGGCAGTTCGTGCACAAAACCGGCCTGAGCGATTTCGAGTGCTTGGGTCAGCTCGGCTTCGTCAGAATCTGGGCGCCCAAGCAAAACGTTTTCTCGCACGCTGGTCGAGAACAGCGTCGCATCTTCGAACGCCATAGCCACATGCGAGCGCAGTTCTTCGCGAGTTAGGTCTCTAATGTCTATGCCATCGACCTTAATCGAACCAGCGGTGACCTCATAGAGTCTCGAGGCTAGAGCAGTCAAAGTTGTTTTGCCCGAACCGGTGATGCCAATAAGAGCAACTGATTCACCCGGTTCAATCTCGAGGTTCACGCCATTGAGCAAATCAGGTTGGTCGCTCGGGGCATCCTGGTATCTAAAGTGCACGTTCTCAAAAGTGATTCGACCTGTTGGGGCCGTGATCGTTTGTGCCACCGCTGGATCAGCGATGTCGACCGGCTCATCAAGAACTTCAAAGAAACGCTCAACGGCAGTTTGCGCATCAATTGTCATTGAGAGCAGGAATCCGATTGACTCGGTTGGCCAACGCAGCACAACCGTGGTGGCCATAAATGCCGCCAGGTCGCCAATCGACATTTGATTGGTCGAAACAAGATAGACGCCGGCGAAAAGCGAAAGCCCAACTGCGAATTCAGGAATCATCGACAGATAAAGCCAAAGGTTCGAAACCATCTTGGCTTTCAGCAACTCGGTCTTTCGCAACTCAAGAGCGTCGTGCGAGAACTTGCCGGTCATGAACTCACCGCGACCAAATGCTTTGAGCACGCGAATGCCGTGAACGCTCTGCTCAACCGAAGTTGCGAGGTCGCCGGCCTGGTCTTGGCTGCGGCGGGCAGTTGTGTGATAGTCCTTTTCGAATTTAAAACCAATCACCCACAGCGGGGCCATGGTAACCAAAAAGATGGTGCCTAGAATCCAGTGAAATCCAAAGAGGATTACAAATCCCACGACCATGGTGATTCCGTTTGCTACAAGCAGCACGAGGCCAAAAGAGAGCCAGCGGCGAATCAGGCTGAGATCGCCTGTTGCACGGCTGAGCAATTGACCGCTAGGCCACTTGTCGTGAAAAGATACCGGCAGATCTTGCAGCTTTGCATAAAGGGTGCGTCGAAGGCCTGCCTCAACGTGGGTGCCCGGTGTCAACACCAACCAGCGGCGACCGAGCACCATCAAGGCCTCGAGCATACCAAGACCAAGCACGGCCAACACAGCAATCAAAAGCTGAGCCTGAGTGCCGTTGTGGGCCAGCGAATTGACTAGGTTTTTTAGATATTGCGGAATAGCCAAGGCGAACATGTGAGCAGCGATGGCCGCCAAGGTGCCACCAATCACCCGCGGCAATGCAGATTTGGCATACGGAAAAATTCGCAGCAAAGTGCCAACGGCAGAGCGTTTCTTCATAACAAAACCAACCTGTTAGGTGCTAAAAGTTATTCCCACAAAGCGCAGGGCAAAGGGCAAATCCGACCCAAAATTCAGGTGGCCGGGTGCCACACAGCCTTTCAGTCTATCTGGCGAAACCAGCTAACAAGGGCCTAAAAAGCGAGACCTGCGAGAACTTTTATAGGTTCTCGACGTCAGCCTGCTTGGCGCGAACGGCCTCAGCCGCAGTGCGCAAAGCGGCAAGTTCGTCTGCATCTAGCGGTGTCTCAACGACTCGCTTGATGCCACCCTTGCCAAGTTGAGCCTCAACGCCAAGATAAACGCCAGAGATGCCGAATTCACCATCAACCCATGCGCAAACCGGAAAGACTGCACCTGAATCTTCATGCACAGCCTTTGCCATGCGGGCAACAGCAGCGCTTGGTGCGTAATAGGCAGATCCGGTTTTCAAGAGTGCCACGATTTCTGCGCCACCGTTGCGAGTGCGCTCGACCAGGTCGGCAACTGCCTCTGCGCCAAGCACCTCAAGAATTGGCTTGCCATTCACGCTCGATACCGAAGGCACCGGAACCATTGTCTCGCCGTGGGATCCAAGGGTAAGAGTCTTTACATCGGCCACATTCGCACCGGTTGCCTCTGCTACAAAGTTTGTGAAGCGAGCGGTGTCGAGCACACCGGCCTGACCGATTACTCGTTCCTTAGGGAATCCGCTCGCCTTTTGCGCAAGCGCCGTCATCTCGTCAAGTGGATTAGAAACAACCAGAATCACTGCGTTAGGCGCATGCTTTGCGATGTTGCGCGCTACCCCACCGACGATGCCGGCGTTCACTTCGAGCAAATCCATGCGGCTCATGCCAGGCTTGCGTGGCAGACCGGCCGTGATGATCACGATGTCGCTGTCGGCAATAGCCTCATAGCCAGCGCCGTCTGCAGTTGTGGTCGCGCCGACAACCTTGGTCTCATAGCCTTCGATTGCGCGTGACTGGTTCATGTCTAGAGCAATACCCTCTGGCTTGCCTTCGAGAATGTCGGTCAAGACCACGGTGTCAAAAATGTCGTAGGCAGCCAGCCGCTGTGCAGTGGTTGTGCCATAAAAACCTGAACCGATAACTGAAACTTTGCCGTGGCGGGCCATGATTGCTCCTTGTGGGAATAA
>CAINTU010000159.1 GCA_903853515.1 uncultured Micrococcales bacterium
CCATCTCGTCGTCGCTGATGCCGCGCACCTCGGCCATTCGCGCCACAGTCAACCCGATGAGGTATGGCGAGTTTGGTCGGCCCCTGAATGGCTCGGGTGTCAAAAACGGTGCATCAGTTTCGACCAAGATCAACTCGGGTGGCAACATCATAAGTGCCTCGCGCAAGCCTTCATTCTTTTTAAAAGTCACTGTGCCGCTAAACGATGCATACCAGCCGCGTTCAATGCAGATCTCTGCAAGTTCGCGACCACCCGAGAAGCAGTGAAACACAGTGCGCTCAGGGGCACCAACGCGAAGCAGTGTGGCAACAACATCATCATGGGCGTCGCGATCGTGAATCTGCAGGGCGATATTGTTTTGCTTTGCTATTTCGATGTGCGCCTCAAAACTGTGTTGCTGCAAATGAAGCAGTTCGGCACCCGTTCGAAAATAGTCAAGCCCCGTTTCACCAACGGCACGAACTCGCGGCTGTGTGGCTAACTCGGCAATGCCGGCGATTGCGTCATCAAGTGCTGCAACGCTCTCGAATTCGGCCGCAACGTTTGGGTGCAGTGCAACCGCGGCCAATAACCGCGGCTCAATGGCCGCGACCTGTGCCGACCAACGTGAGGTTTCGAGACTGCCACCCACCTGCACCGCGCCGATGATGCCAGCCTCGGCGGCAAGCTCTAGATGCTCGCGGTAATCCATGGGATTCTCACCGTCAGCAATTTCGAGGTGAGTGTGATTGTCATAGGTGCCGATGCGCAGAGGCTCGGGCACCGGCGGGTAGCTTAGGTCGCGCGAAGAGCCGGTTTCGGTTTTGCGGTCGCGAACACGGATGTACGACTCTTGGCTCATGACTAGTTCTTGGCCTGAGTTTGCGATTCAGCGCCGTCGGCAAGTTCAATGCGCGGGAACAATACGTCGAGCTCACTGATTTTGGTGCCGGCCAGCAATTGAGCCCACGTGGCGCTCTCGCTTAGCGGCTGATTGGCGAGTTCGCCCAGCTTGCCTTCGGTTAGCGCAGCCCACAGCTTTGCGGTTGCTTTGGGCATTACCGGTGCAAGGGCAATCGCCAACACACGCAGCCCTTCAGCGCACGTATAAAGCACCTCAGCTAAACGCGCATGGGTTTCTTCGTTCTTGGCAAGCACCCACGGTTCTTGCTGAGTGATGTAGTTGTTTAGCTCATCGACCAAAGTAAAGATCGCATTTATGGCATCTTGAATAGCCACTCGTTCGATAGCGTCATCGGCATCAGAGACTGCCTTCGCAGCCACGGCCGCGACCTGCTGATCGGCAGGGTTATCAAGTGCGCCAACGCTGGGCAGTGCACCATCGAAATATTTGCGAATCATCGCGAGAGTGCGAGAAGCCAAATTGCCGAAACCGTTGGCAAGCTCTGACTGATAACGAGCCGACAAATCTTCATAACTAAAAGAGCCGTCTTGGCCAAAAGCAATCGCCTTCATAAAGTAATAGCGAAAAGCGTCACTGCCAAAAACGTCGGTGATTTCGCTAGGCGCGATGCCCGTCAATTTTGACTTAGACATCTTTTCGCCGCCAACAAGCAACCAGCCGTGACCAAAGATTTGGTGCGGAGGCGCAATCTTTGCGGCCATAAGCATCGCAGGCCAAATTACAGCGTGAAAACGCAAAATGTCTTTGCCGACGATTTGAGTGGTAGCTGGCCAAAGACTTTCGAATTTTGCCTGATCGCTGCCGTAACCAATCGCCGTGATGTAGTTCAACAAAGCGTCGAACCAAACATATGTGATGTGCGAAGAATCCCAGGGAATATCGATGCCCCAATCGAACTTCTCTTTGCTGCGAGAAATCGAAAGGTCTTCTAGCCCTCGACGCACAAACGAAACGACCTCGTTGCGAGCCGACTCAGGCTGAATAAAATTTGGGTTAGCCTCATAAAAATCGAGCAGCGGCTGTTCGAATTCGCTCAGCTTAAAAAAGTAATTTGTCTCTTCGAGTTGTTCGACTGGCTTCGAGTGAATCGCACAGACCTCGATGCCCTCGAACTCGCCGGTGCCGTCGACTAGATCGGCCTTGTTCTTGTATTCCTCACAGCCGACGCAATAGGCACCCTTGAACGAGCCCTGATAGATGAAACCGGTGTCATAGAGGTGTTGCATGAATTTTTGCACGTTTGCTTCGTGACGCGGCTCGGTCGTGCGAATGAAATCTTGATTGTCGATATCGATGGTCTCTAGAAGAGGCAGCCAAGAATCGTGCACCAGCTTGTCAGTCCAGTCTTGCGGGCTGACTTTGTTAGCAGCTGCGGTGCGCAATACTTTTTCACCGTGCTCGTCGGTGCCGGTTAGCAAAAATGAGTTCTCGCCGCGTTGACGATGCCAGCGCGCCAAAACATCGGCCGCAACCTCGGTATAAGCGTGCCCAATATGAGGTGCATCGTTTACATAGAAGATGGGCGTAGTCACATAAAACGACTCGCCCGCGCGCTGGGCAGACATGGTATCTATCTTAACTTAGGGTGCTTGCTGGGTGTTTCAGAGACTTGAGCTTTAGCCTCTAACGTGCGCTGATAAAGGTCACTTTTCGAAACATTGTGGGCAGCTGCCACTTCTGCCACAGCTTGCTTAAGAGAGAGCCCCGCCTCGCGCTGGCTCAAAACGATTGGCACCAGATCTTCAATCGTCGCCGTCGCAGGCTTTGCACCTGAAATCACCAAAACGATTTCACCCTTAATCTCGCCCTGCGCCCAATCGACAAGCTCGGCCAATGAACCACGCACAGTTTGCTCAAATTTTTTGGTCAACTCGCGCGACACAGAAGCGCGCCGCTCATTGCCAAGAACGGCAGCAGCATCTTGCAGGCTCTCGAGTATTCGGTGGGGCGATTCAAAGAAAATAACGGTGCGCGTCTCGGTGAGCAGGTTTTCGAAGGCTTTGCGCCGCTCGCCCGACTTGCGTGGCAAAAATCCGTCGAAGGCAAACCGATCGGTCGGCAGACCACTAACCGCAAGCGCAGACAACACTGCCGAGGCACCAGGAATCACGCTGACTTCGATGCCACGTTCAAC
>CAINTU010000160.1 GCA_903853515.1 uncultured Micrococcales bacterium
GGTTCTGCCCCCGGGCCAGTGCGGGCGGTGACCACATCGCTTATCACTCTCGACCGAACCCCTCCAGAAATCAATACGATTACGAAAGCCACCAGCGCAAATAATTTGGCCGTATTTAGGTTGAACTTCACCGAGCCTGTAACTGGTCTGGCTGGCGACACGACCGACTTTATGGTCAAGGGTGATAGCTGCACAATTAGCTCGCTAACCGGCAGTGCCGCAGATTATGTGATCACGATTTCGAATTGCACGGATGGTCGATTTGCGGGCCTTGTGCTCAACCAAAACACTGTGATTGATGCCGCCGGCAACTTAGGGCCAACCGTTCTCGGTCAAACCCCAACGGTTCGAATCGACAACACGCCACCGAGTCTTCGCATTACTGATATAACCTCGAGCGAAACCGGCGCCTCACCAACCTTTGTGGTTGACAGCGATGAGCCAACAACCGGTCTAACCTCCGCCAAGTTTGCGATTGCCGGCACTTCAACAAACTGTGTGCTGTCGCTAACCGAACTTCGTGTGGGCCTTGGCTGGCGAGTCGTTCTGACCGGTTGCAAGCCGGGCACGGCTGGCATTGTGATTGCCGCTAACCCAACAAGCGACCTAAACGGCAACACTGGGCCAACCCTGGCAATGTCTTCGGCGCTCGTGACGGTAGCCGCCGACGCCACCGTCAATCAGGTTGTAGCGAAGCCCGGTGGCACAGGCGGTGCTGGCCTTAAACCTGGCCCGCACAATGGCAATCAAAACGGCAACCATGCGGGCAATCAGTTTGGTAACCAGACCGGCTCGAATTCGGGCGACCCTAGTGAAGCAGCAACTGGCCAATCGCCAGTTGGCCAAGATGGCACTGGCCAAGACAGCAATGGTGCGCAAGAGCCAGGCGCAGGTGGCGATGGGGCCAGTGACCAGAGTGGTTCAGGCAAGGTCAGCCCTTGGCATCCGAGCGTTCAATCAAAGACGAGAGCGGGTGTCAGTTGGCTAAATGCTTCAACCCAGCGCAACGCGCTCTATGCACTCGGCCTAATCATGTTGATTGCCGCAATTGTGGTTGCATTTGGCAAGCCAAGAGCGAGGACTAGATCTCGTCAGGCGCTAGCACAGAAATAAATCGCTGCAGTTATTTTGCCGCGGCAAAAGTTGAAGGCCCTTGCCCTAGTTGAAAATGATGGTGCGTTCGCCGTCGAGCAAAACTCGATGCTCGGCAAACCATCTGACAGCCTGGGCGAGGGTCTTCGACTCTACGTCTTGGCCAATTCGAACCAACTCGTTTTTAGTTTCGCTGTGATTCACTCGCACAACGTTTTGCTCGATAATCGGGCCTTCGTCTAGATCGGCAGTCACAAAGTGTGCCGTTGCGCCGATAAGTTTTACGCCACGGGCATGCGCCTGAGCGTATGGGTTTGCACCTTTGAAGCCCGGCAAGAAGCTGTGGTGAATGTTGATGATTTTGCCTTCAAACTCGGCGCAGAATTCTGCAGATAAAACTTGCATGAATCGAGCCAACACAATTAGTTCGATGTTGGCTGATTTTATGTAATCGCGCAGCATATGCTCGAATGCAAGTTTTGAACCTTCGTCGCTTAGCGAGTGCGATTCGAACGGCACCGAATAAAAAGCGGCTAGGGCGTTTAGCTCAGAATGGTTGCTGAATACAGCAGGCACTTCAATGGGCAAATAGCCAGCTCGTTGACTGAACAACAAATCGTTTAGGCAATGAGCACTCTTGCTAACCAAAATCAGCGTGCGCATTTTGCGGCCGACCTCATCAATTTTGTAATCTAAGCCAAACTGATTTGCCACCGGGGTGATTTCAGTTTCGAATTCATTAAGACTCGCTGCCGCTTCAATCTGCACTCGCATAAAAAAGCGAGCACTGCCCGATTGCGCGTCGACTGAGGTGTATTGCTTGCTCTCTGTGATGTTGCCGCCGGCAGTCAAAATTGCGCCGGTAATGGCATGCACTATTCCTGGCTTGTCTGCACAAACAAAGGTGAGCACCCAGTGGTTTTTAGTCGAGTCGGTTTGCGATTGCGCCATACTCAAGTTTAAGTAAGGTCAGGCAAGTTATAGGCAGCCCTTGCCGGTAGAGCTAGGCGCGGTTATCGCTATTTTGTTTAGCCTGTGTGTTTGCGTTGGCGTTAGCCTGGGCCTGAGCTTCGACCTGACGACGATGTTTTTGGCTCTGCATGGCGATGAAAACTCCAACTGCTACGCCAACTGCGATCATGGCTATTCCGATGATGAGTACCAGTGGCATGAGGGGTGGAATCCTTGGCTAGTTTTGGTTGATTTCGAGCCTTTTGAGTCAAATAGTCAACTTAGAACCCCAAGTTTACCAAATATTCGCTTTAGCGCAGAAGTCAGGGCAGGCATCGGGGCTTTTGTGCGCCTAAGCGAATGTCTGCGCAAGATAGAATTACGGCATCGCAACTGGCGCTAAAGATGGGTTTCCATCAGGGAGCGAAGGCATTTTGGTCGTGCGCCTGGGCCAAATCACAACATTCGCCTAACTAGGAGTTCCCATCATGACCACAAGCAAATTGCCAACTACCTTTTCAAATAGCTTGGCCGAGACTGATCCCGAAATCGCCGCGGTATTGCAGGGCGAGCTAGATCGCCAACGCAACTTTCTAGAGATGATTGCCAGCGAAAACTTTGTTTCGCGCGGTGTGCTCGAAGCGCAGGGTTCTGTGTTGACCAACAAATACGCCGAAGGTTACCCAGGCAAGCGTTATTACGGCGGCTGCGAAGTTGTCGACGTTGCCGAAAACCTTGCGCGCGATCGCGCCAAGTCGCTCTTCGGCGCAGAACACGCCAACGTGCAACCACACTCTGGGGCGAGCGCAAACGCTGCGGTATTGATGGCGTTGGCGAATCCTGGCGACAAAATTCTTGGCCTAGAGCTTGCTCACGGCGGTCACCTGACCCACGGCATGAAGTTGAACTTCTCTGGCAAGGTTTATGAGCCACACGCATATGGTTTGCACCCAGACACTTTTTTGATTGACATGGATATCGTTCGCGAGCGTGCACTTGAAGTGCGCCCTCAAGTTTTGATCGCCGGCTGGTCGGCTTATTCGCGCCACCTAGATTTTGCCGCGTTTAGGGCCATCGCCGACGAAGTTGGTGCGAAGCTTTGGGTCGACATGGCGCACTTTGCCGGTTTGGTCGCCGGTGGCGTTCACCCGAACCCTGTGCCTTATGCAGATGTTGTTTCGACAACTGTGCACAAGACGCTTGCCGGGCCTCGCTCAGGTCTGATTTTGACCAAAGCCGATTTGGCTAAAAAGATTGACAGCGCGGTTTTTCCTGGCCAACAGGGCGGCCCGCTTATGCATGTGATTGCGGCCAAGGCCGTCGCCTTTAAGGCAGCGGCAACCGATGAGTTCAAGCACCGTCAACAGCGCACGATCGATGGCGCGCGCATCATCGCCGAGCGTTTGATGGGCGCAGACACCGTTGCCAACGGCGTTAGCGTCTTGACCGGCGGCACCGATGTGCACCTAGTGCTTGTTGATCTGCGCAACTCGCCAATCGACGGCATGATGGCAGAGAACCTGTTGCACGATGTTGGCATCACGGTGAACCGCAACTCGGTGCCAAACGACCCGCGCCCACCAATGACTACAAGTGGCGTGCGAATTGGCACCCCGGCTCTGGCAACCCGAGGTTTCGCCGATGCAGAGTTCGAAGAAGTCGCCGACATCATCGCGCACGTATTGCTGCCAAACCCAGACATAGCTGCGCTTTCGGCAAGGGTTCGCAAGTTGACCGACGCGTTCCCGCTTTATAACGGCCTCGAGAACTGGTAAAGCCTTGAGCGCGATAACGCTCGACGGGCTAGCCACCGCAAAGGCCATCAAGGCCGAACTTGCCGAGCAGGTTGTTTCACTAAAGCAACGCGGCATTAATCCTGGCCTTGGCACGCTACTGGTTGGCGATGACCCTGGTTCGCATTCATATGTTTCTGGCAAGCACCGTGACTGCGCCCAGGTCGGAGTGCATTCGATTCGCATCGATATGCCGGCCAACGCAACCGCCGCAGATGTGCGCGCCGCCATTCGAGATTTAAACGACGCAAAAGATGTCACTGGCTATATCGTGCAGTTGCCGTTGCCATTTGGCATCGACACCAACGAGATGCTTGAACTAATTGACCCAAACAAAGACGCCGATGGCCTGCACCCAATGAACCTAGGTCGACTAGTGCTTGGGGTGAGTGGCGAGATCACCTCACCGCTGCCTTGCACTCCAGCCGGCATCGTCGAACTGCTGCGTCGCTATGACGTGAATCTGCGCGGGGCAGAGGTAGCGGTTATTGGCCGAGGCGTCACAGTTGGTCGCCCGCTTGGACTTCTGCTTAGCCGCAAGGGCATCGATTCGACGGTGACGCTATTGCACTCTGCAACGCGCGACATCGCAGCTCACGTGAAGCGCGCCGATGTTGTGGTTGCCGCCTTAGGAGTGCCGCACTTTGTGAAACCAGAGTGGATTAAGCCAGGCGCCGCAGTTCTTGATGTGGGCATCACCCGAGTTGCCGGCGAAAAAGATTCTGACGGCAACGACACCGCGATGCTGGTAGGAGATATAGACCCTGGCGTTGCAGCTGTCGCCGGCTATCTGTCACCAAACCCAGGTGGCGTTGGCCCGATGACCAGAGCGATGCTCGTAAAAAACGTTGTCGAAATGGCGTCGCGCGCTTAGTCGAGCATTTGGGTTGCTGCCAGCTCGCGATATAGCGGGGTCGACTCGAGCAGTTCGTGGTGGGTGCCAGTGCCCAAAACCAAGCCATCCTTGATAACAATGATTTGATCGCTATCGATAACAGTCGAAAGCCTGTGCGCAATCACAACCATGGTGCGGCCCTGAGCAACCGAATCAATTGCCTCACGCATCAACTGCTCGTTAATGCCATCTAGCGACGATGTTGATTCGTCGAGAAGCAAAATCGGTGGTGCGCCAAGCAGCGTGCGAGCAATTGCAAGGCGCTGACGCTCGCCACCAGAGAGCATGATGCCCTGTTCGCCGACTTCGGCATCGAGCCCGCGCGAATCGCGCTCGAGCACGCTGGTTAGGTTGACCTCGCGCAAAACCTCAATCAACTGCGCCTCGGTGCCATCAGGAGCCCCGATGAGCAGGTTGTCGCGAATTGATCCGGCCAGCACTGGGGCGTCTTGCTCAACATAGCCAAGCTGTTCGCGCAGGTCATTACGACTGATGCTTGAAACCGGCTGCCCATCAAGCAAAATGCGCCCAGCGGTCGGCTCATAAAAGCGTTCGATGAGCGAGAAAATAGTTGACTTGCCCGCACCCGACGGGCCAACAATGGCCACTCGATCGCCACGCTTGATGCTGAACGAAACACCGTGCAAAACCTGTCGCGGCTCGGTGAACTTAGGCTCGGCGCCTTCAATCGGTTTCTGATTCTCGTCAAGCTGCTCAATTGGCTTAGGCGCATAACCGAATTCAACCTTGTCGAACTCGAGTGCGATGTCGTTGCTCGCTTTGCGTGCGCTCGGCTCTGCACGTTGGGCGTCGGTGTCTTCGAGCGGCAAATCTAAAATCTCTTGGATGCGGGCCAGCGCGCCGAGAGCCGACTGAACCGAAGAGTATGCGCCAAAGAATTGACCGACCGGGCGAATCATCAAGAACATCAACAAAATGAAAGTGATCAGGTTTGCCACCGGGGCGCCGGTCGCCACGCGATAGCCACCAACACCCAGCACAACAATAAAAGCCGCGTTGGCAGCAAGGCCACCAATCGGTGTCACCAGCGCATTGATTCGTGCAATCTTTACACCCTGCTCGTAGGCCTGATTGGCGTTGTTCTCAATGTGCGACGACTCACGGCCCTCGGCGCGAGCAGCTCGAATGGTGCGCACCGCTGAGAGAGCACGCTCGACCGACGCCGACATCGTGCCAACTCGTTCTTGCGCCTTGGTGGTTGCCTTACGAATGCGCCTAGAGGTTA
>CAINTU010000161.1 GCA_903853515.1 uncultured Micrococcales bacterium
AGCATGGGTATCACCGTCGAAGGTTTCTAGTCTTCGACTAGAACCAAAAGCATCACCAGCATCACCAGCAACACCAGCATCAAAACTAAATAGCAACAAATTCAAGCAAGAAGTGGGAGGGTCGCGCGCGACCCGCTAACCACGACTGTAACCAAACAAAGGAAGACAGAATGGCAAAGCGCTCAAAGGCATATCTAGCCGCAGCAGAAAAAGTTAAAGAAGGCAAGTTCTATACACCTGCCGAAGCAGTGACTCTAGTTAAGGAGTTCGCTGGCACATCAAAGTTTGACCAGACCGTTGAGGTCGCTCTAAAGCTTGGTGTTGACCCACGCAAGGCTGACCAGATGATCCGTGGCACAGTTGGTCTGCCTCACGGTACTGGTAAGACCGCACGCGTTATCGTTTTTGCAACCGGTGCGGCCGCTGATGCAGCTCGCGAAGCTGGTGCAGACGAAGTCGGTGGCGACGAGCTAATCGAGAAGGTTGCAGCAGGTTGGGTCGGTTTTGACTCGGCAGTTTCAACCCCAGAACTAATGGGCAAAGTTGGTCGCCTAGGTAAGGTTCTTGGCCCTCGCAACTTGATGCCAAACCCAAAGACCGGCACCGTAACCCCAGATGTTGCCAAAGCTGTTAAAGACATCAAGGGCGGCAAGATCGAGTTCCGTGTCGACAAGCAGGCTAACCTGCACTTCATCATCGGCAAGCTTTCGTTCACCAAAGAGCAGCTCGGCGATAACCTCGCTGTTGCGCTTGACGAAGTTTTGCGTTTGAAGCCTTCGTCGTCAAAGGGCAAATACATCGCCAAGGCTGCAATCGCAACCACCTTTGGCCCTGGTATTCCACTAGACACCAGCGTCACAAAGGTTGAGTTCTAAAAACAAGTTTTACCTCACGTTCAACTTCAGAGCGTTAGGCTGAAGGACCGAGAGAAATCTCGGTCCTTCTTCATCTGTTAGCAGTTCGATGCGCGACACTAGTCGGCTTCGAATGTAGTTCGAAAGGTTGGGATATTGGCACCACATGCATTTGGCGCAGCAACTCTGCTAGACACTAAAGACCCAATGGGTTTGCGGGCAACCGCACCACTGCTAGATGCATGGATACGTGACATGGAATCCGATAGGTCTCCATTCCAAATCCCAGGCCATAAAGGCCGCACCGACTTAACCGGCCCCGTCGTTGACGGCGATATTCCTGTGTTGCCGGGCAATCATCCACACCGCATTTCGCCAAGCCTGATTCTTGAAGCCGAGCGTTTGGCCGCAGAACTTTGGGGCGCCGATTTGTGTCGCTTTGGCGTCAATGGTTCGTCGGGATCAAACCACGCGGCAGTGATGGCCGTTGCAGGGTCAGGCGATAAAGTGATCGTATCGCGCACCCTGCACAAGAGCGTTTTGGTCGGCATGGTCTATGCCGGCGTTGTGCCCGTGTGGGTACGCCCAGAAATCAACGCTGCTACCGGGTTGCCAGAATATTTGCCATCTTCGCGCTTGGCCGAAACCCTGGCCGCTCACCCAGATGCCAAGGCTGTGCTAATCGGCGAGCCAAGCTATGTGGGCACCATGTCAAACATTCCGCGGCTAGCCAAAGTGGCCCACGATGCCGGCGTGCCACTCGTGGTCGATGCCGCCTGGGCTGCGCACTATGGGTTTCACCCCGAGCTGCCAAACCACCCCTTGGCCGAAGGCGCAGATATTGTTGTGACCAGTGCGCACAAAACGCTGCCAAGTTATTCGCAGGCATCATTCGTTTTGGTGCGCAAAGGGCTAGTCGATCTAAAGCGCTTCAACAAGGCGTTTGATTCGACGCAGACCACCAGCATGTCAGGGCGAATCCTTGCGTCTATCGACGCAGCTCGCGCACTGCTGCAAAAACATGGTCACGAATTGATTGACCCAGTGATTGACGCAACCGAGAAGGGCCGGGCGAGCTTGCGGGCCGCCGGCATCGACGTGATCGACGGCGAATATATCGACCCGCTAAAGCTTGTGATTTTGATGCCGAGTTGCGGATCTGACGGCAACAAGGTCGAAGCTGATTTGTTGGCCGCCAACATCGATGTCGAGATGGCAAATCGCGATCTGATTATTCCGATGATCACTTTTGCAGATACGCCAGACCGCATCGACGACTTGATTGAACGCATCATCGCGTCGGTCAATGCCCACCGCGGCGAGCCTCGACAAGTGTCGGTGGCAGCCGCGTTCTCGATTGTTCCCGAAGTTGTGGTGAGCCCCAGGGATGCCTTCTTTTCGCAACACGAAGTCGTGGCTGCGCACTCTGCCGTGGGGCGTGTCTGCGCCGAAATGATTTGCCCGTATCCGCCGGGGGTTCCGGTGCTCTCGCCAGGTGAACGCATCACGCAGCAGGCCCTCGACGCACTGTTTGCCGCCCGCGACTCGGGTGTGCGCATCGCGTTTGCCAGCGACCCAACACTCGAAACTTTCGTCGTTCTGCCTGAATAGCTGCCTGCCGGCAGATGGATTATCGGCGAATGGCTTGTCGGCAAAAGTTCAAGAACTGATAATCAAGTGAGTTTCGTGCCCCCTTAGGTCTGGGAACTAACATTTACTACACCTTTCGCCGAGAAAGATGAGGCCGACTGGGGAACTGAAAATAAACACAGGTCGCCGCACAACCAATTAGGCGCGAATTCTGAAATAGCAATGTCAGAGGTTGGGAATAGTATCGCTTGCACATGGGTTAGCAAACCGGCAACCCACGATCAATCTTCACAAGAGAGGCATCAAAATGAGCAAATCAGCAGACCAAAATCGCAGACAAAAAATCGGCCGCCACAATG
>CAINTU010000162.1 GCA_903853515.1 uncultured Micrococcales bacterium
AGTTGAACACTCAGGCCCGGTTTGGCTTTGTTGTAGGCAAGTTGGTTGGCGGTGCGGTGCAGCGCAATCTCGTGAAACGAAGATTGCGATCAGCTATCAGATTGCGATTAGCTGATTTCTCGACTGACACATCTATGGTTATCAGGGGATTACCTGGCTTGGCGGATGCCAGCTGGCATGATCTCAACCTCGAACTAGATGTAGCAATTGCTTCGGCCGCTAAAGGCAGGACCAAATAGTGATTGACACGACTTTGTTGACTGATTCATGCAGTCTTGACAATATTGCTCACACAGGCAAGTTTGTTAATAAGGTAAACGAATTGGCCAGCGATGCTCGGTCAGATAGCTCAATAGTCTTTGGGGTTTATAGCCGATGAAGCAAGCAGCATTATCAATCTGGTTATTGCCACGAAATCTATTGATCGCATTCGTATTGCTGTGGCGCAAATTTATTAGCCCAATTTATGGTGACATCTGCCGTTATTACCCGACCTGTTCGGCATACGGGCTAGGCTCTTTACAGCAGCACGGCGCGGTTTATGGGTCGTTTCTAACCCTTTGGCGAATCGCCCGCTGCAATCCCTGGACTAAAGGTGGCGTCGACAACGTCAAGCCTGGCCCACAGTGGTTGCGTGTTGTCAGAAACGGCTTTGTTGTACCGGCCACTGCGGCCCTAAAGAAAGAGAACTAATGCCAGATATCTTGATGCCCATCAAGTGGTTGCTAGAAGCGATCCTTGTTGGCTTTCACACCGGGTTCACGGCCCTTGGTCTAGATGGCAACAGCGGTGCCGCCTGGGTCGGCTCGATTGTTGGCTTGGTGTTGTTGGTTCGCACAGCTCTGATTCCGCTTTTCGTGAAGCAAATCAAATCGCAGCGCAACATGTATGCGATTCAGCCTGAGCTTAAAAAACTAGCTGACAAATACAAGGGTAAGCAAGACCGTGAATCTCGCGAGAAGTTTGCCCGCGAACAAATGGATCTCTATAAGAAGCACGGCTCAAGCCCATTCAGCTCTTGCCTTCCGCTGGTCGCACAGATGCCGGTATTTTTCTCGCTGTATTCGATTCTTAACGAAGCTCAAAAGGGCGCCCACGGTGTTGGTGCGTTGACCACGGATTTGGCGAACTCGTTTAGCCACGCGACCTTCTTGGGCGCTCGCCTATCTGAAACTTTCATGACCGCGACCTCATTGTCGGTGCGCATATTGGCTGCTGTGATGGTCATCTTGATGACCAGCTCGCAGTTCATCACCCAACGTCAGCTGATGGCTAAGAACCAGAACCCTGCTACCTCGAGCAGCCAGTTCGCCCAGACTCAGAAGATCATGCTTTACGTGTTCCCTATCATCTTCTTGTTCTCGGGCGTATTCTTCCCACTCGGCGTTATGTTCTATTGGTTGGTTTCGAACTTCTGGACCATGGGTCAGCAATTCATCGTGATTCGCAACATGCCAACCCCAGGTTCAATTGCCCACAAAGAGCGTGAAGCGCGCTTGGCAAAGCGCGGCAAGACTGAAAAGTCTGAACCTGCCGCCGAAGTGCAGCAAATCGAAGACAAGCCAGCCCAGCGCACTCAGCCGATATCTAAGGCCCGCGCCAAAAAGAAGCCTCAAAACAAAGGTAAATAAATGACTGAAGAACTAAACCCAACCGAAGACATCGTGACTGAGTCAGCGTCACAAGAAGCATCAGCTATCGGCGAGAACACCGAAGCTGAGTCGAATGACCCTGAATCGACTGAGGCTGATGCAACCGAAGGCGGCCAAGGCTCAAAGAATCTAGACGAAGAGGGCGATATTGCGGCCGATTATCTTGAAGAGCTGCTTGACATTTTTGATTTAGATGGCGACATCAACATCGATGTTCGTCAGGGTCGTGCCTATCTCGAAATCACGGCAAATGAAGACAGCAACCTTCGCTTGATTTCAGAGCCAGACACCGTAGAGGCTTTGCAAGAATTGACTCGCCTAGCAGTGCAGGCTAAGACCACGAACTTCAGCCGCCTGATTTTAGACATCGGCGGTTCGCGCCAGGCGAAGATCGATGCAATTACTCGCACGGTGAACCGAATCATTGAGAAGGTCAAGGAATCAGGTGTGCCTTCGCCAATGAAGCCAATGTCTTCTTATGAGCGAAAGATCGCACACGACATCATCTCTGAGGCTGGTCTTGTATCTGAATCAGAAGGTGAGGGCAAAGATCGCCATATCGTGGTGAAGCCTGCCTAACAAATAGTTTCACGTGAAACATTGGGCTGGGATTTCATTTCTCAGCCCATTGTTTTATCTTTGAGTATCAGTCGCCGCTGGCGACTGCAAATGAATCGAATGATTAGAAGGGAGCCATTTTGACCACTTCGAAAGACAATTTGTTACCGGAGCCGGACATGATGGAACCGGACTATTCGCCAGAATTGCGACCGGCAGTAGCTGAAGCCGTGTTTGGCAACCGGCTCATTCAGGCGCAAACCTATGCAGACATATTGGTGCGAGACGCTGATCTATTGGGTTTGCTTGGGCCTAGAGAGATGCCCAAGATTTGGTCGAGGCACATTCTGAACTCGGCCGTGGTGGCCGAATTGGTGCCACATGGCGCAACCGTCGCAGACATAGGATCCGGCGCCGGTTTGCCTGGGCTACCAATGGCACTGGCTCGGCCAGATGTAGCGTTCACGCTGATTGAGCCGATGGAACGCCGCGCAAAGTGGTTGGCAGATGAGGCTGTGCCTGCGTTGGGGCTAACTAATGTGACCGTGCTCAGGGCTCGCGCCGAAGAGGTGGGTGATCGTGTGTTTGACGTTGTGACCGCCCGAGCGGTGTCTGCTCTGCCTAAGCTGCTGAAGATGTGCGTTCCACTGACCAGGGCCGGTGGGCAAATCCTTGCTCTGAAGGGTTCGAAGGCTGCCGACGAGATTGCAGAATCGCGTTCGCTGGCAAAGCGCCTAAAGATCGCCGATTTCGAGATAGTCACCGCCGGTGGGCAGCTGTTGACTGACCCCACTACGGTAGTTCGAATTAGGCTAATCTAGAGTCTCAATCCCCCATAGGACGACAATGCAAGAAAACACTAATTTGAGCGAGGCTGAGGCGGCCGCCACGACCAAGCCAACCGTTGTCTTAGGCCTGGGATACCCTAACGGGCGAGACACCGAAAGCCCTGAGCCGACGGGTTGGCTAAATCCTGCCGGCGAAGTTTCGGTAATTGAACAGAAGGTTTCACGTGAAACATCCCGATGATTTGAACTCGAACGCCAATTCATCCCTGCTTGGTTCAGCATTTGCCGGCGCCCCGCTAGCGCAGGAATTGACCGAAAACGCCCGCCGCTTGCGTAATGTGAACGACATGGTGATCCCACACCCTGCCAAACCGCGCGTTTTTGCAATCTCGAATCAAAAGGGTGGTGTGGGTAAAACCACATCGGCCGTGAACCTAGCCGCAGCATTTGCATCCAAGGGCTTAGAGGTTTTAGTCATCGACTTAGACCCACAGGGCAACGCATCAACCGCGCTCGGAGTAGAGCATCGCGAAGGCACCCCGTCGATCTATGAGTCGCTTGTAAATGACGTGCCACTTGCAAACGTGACCCAAATCAGCCCTGAGTCTAATAACTTGCGTGTTGTGCCGGCCACAATCGATCTTGCTGGTGCCGAGTTAGAGCTTGTTTCGCTGATGGCGCGCGAACACAGATTACGCAACCTTTTGTTGACCTATTTGCGCACCGCAGCCGTGCGCCCAGACTATGTCTTTATCGACTGCCCGCCGAGCCTTGGCCTGTTGACGGTGAACGCCTTCACCGCTGCCGACGAAGTATTGATTCCAATTCAGTGTGAATATTACGCCCTAGAAGGTCTAACCCAACTGACACGAAGCATCAACAAAATTCAGGAATATCTCAACCCAACCCTGTTGCTGAGCACCATTCTTTTGACTATGTATGACGCTCGAACCAAGCTCAACATGGCAGTTGTCGAAGATGTGCGCAACCATTTTCCGACTCAGACACTGAACACCTTTATTCCACGCCAAGTTGGTGTTGCAGAAGCCCCAAGTTATGGCCAGACGGTTATTAGCTATGACCGCAACTCAAGCGGTTCCATCGCTTATTTAGAGGCGGCGCTTGAGATCGCCACAAGAGGAGAAATGTAATGGCAGAGAAAAAGGGCGGCCTTGGTAGAGGAATCGGTGCATTGATTCCTGGCGCACCAGCACCAAGAACTGATTTGCCATCGAATGCCAATCCGATTTCAGTGTTCTTTGGTGGTGACCAGACCTCGGATTTGATTCCAGTGCCTGGCGCATCATTCGGTTACCTCGATATCGAATCGATCGTTCCTAACGCCAAGCAACCGCGCAAAGAGTTTGAGCCAGTGGCTTTCGCTGAACTCGTGGGTAGCATCACCGAGCTCGGAGTCTTGCAGCCAATCGTTGTTCGTTCACTAGGTAAACAAAACGGCGCTGCCAGCTATGAACTCATCATGGGCGAGCGCCGGTTGCGCGCTTCGAAGCAAGCAGGGTTAACCCAGATTCCTGCAGTGATTCGAGAAACAGCCGACGAAAACATGCTTCGCGATGCCCTGCTCGAGAACCTGCACCGCAGCGACCTGAATCCACTCGAAGAAGCCAGCGCATACCAGCAGCTGCTTGAAGACTTTGGCTGCACCCAAGATCAGCTTGCCGAAAAGCTTTCGCGTTCAAGACCACAAATCACCAACACCATACGCCTCTTGCGTTTGCCGGTTGGCGTGCAACGGCAGGTTGCAGCCGGCGTTCTAAGCGCCGGCCATGCCAGAGCCATTTTGGGTGCTGAAGATGCCGATCGCATGGTTGAACTTGCCGAAAAAGTTGTAAAGCAGAGCCTTTCGGTGCGCGAGACCGAAGAGTTGGTTAAACAGTTCACCAACCGCAAGGCAAAAGTTCGCCCAGGCACGGTGCAACAGTCTCTCAAGACTCTTGCCGATGCTTTAGGTGACCGGCTCAACACTTCGGTGCGTATCAAGATTGGTTCTAAGAAGGGCATGGTCGAAATCGATTTCGCATCGATTGAAGATCTGCACCGAATCATGGCTGAGCTCGGCCAAGACACTAAATACTAGGCCAACATCAAGGGGCGAACACCAGCCGCCAAACTTTCCTAGTTATCCACAGATATGTGGATAAAGCCGGTAACCCGCTGTTAGAACCTGTGGATAACTCACCAAGTCATCGGCGAGTCGGTGGATAACCTACTTGCGAGCCCGCAAACCCGCTTCGCAGAGGCTGTAATAGACCTCACCCAAGTCATAGCCCGCTGCAGTTATAGCTTGTGGCAAAAGCGATGTTTCTGTTAACCCAGGGGTCACATTGGCCTCTAAGAACCACGGTTGTCCCTTTTTATCAACAATCAAATCGATGCGAGACAAGTGGCGCAACCCCAACGCTTCGTGTGCCTCTATAGCCATTTTGGCGGCTCTCTCGCTAATTGCCTTGGTTAGTCGAGCTGGAATGTAATAGTTAGTCTCGCCGGCGGTATATCGTTCTCGATAGCCAAACTCGCCACTGGTTGGCACGATTTCGACGGCCGGCAAGGCGATTGGCCCTGCGCCTAGATCAATGATGCTGATGGCCAACTCTGTGCCTTCAATCATCTTCTCGACAATCGCGACATCGCAATAAACGAACGCATCAATCATCGCGCGCGATAGATCAGCCATCCTTTTGACCAATGTCACACCCTGTGCTGACCCAGACCGTGCAGGCTTGACAACCAAAGGCAGAGCCAAAGCACTGCTTACCGCAGTCAAAACCGACTGGGCATCGAGCTCGCGAAAGGTCTCTTTAGGCAAAGTTACCGACGCCGCAGTCAATAACCCAGCACGAGAGATCAGCACTTTGGCGATTGACTTATCCCAGGCCAACCGCGCAGCAGAACTAAAAGCGCCAACATAAGGCACCCCAACCATGTCAAGGATGTCTCGAAGCGCACCATCTTCACCGGTGGCGCCATGCAATACAGGAAAAATCACATCTGGCTTGTCTTTTTTGATGTTGTCAATCAAGTTGGCGTCGGGCTCGCGCAAAATCACATTTGCCCCAAAGCCAATCAGGGCATCGGCCACACGTCGACCAGATTTGAGAGATACTTCGCGTTCGTGCGAGATTCCGCCAGCCAAAACCATGATCTTGAGAGCTGGTGCCTTTTTTGTGGCCATTATTTGCCTCGATTGGTCGTTGTTGCGAAAGTGTCTAACAATTCAGTCTGCAGGTTAATTACACTCGCCAAACGCGAAATGCCCACCCGAATGTCTTCTGGGGTTGGGTATGAATAGCAGATGCGCAAAAAGTCTTGCCCTGTTCCATCGCCATAAAATGCGGTGCCCGGCGTATAGGCAACCAGGTTTTTGACCGCGACAGGCAACATTGCCTTCGAATCTATGCCTTCGGGCAATTTGACCCAAAGATAAAAACCACCGCCAGGCTTCGTGGTCGAAAGCTTAGGCAGGTGTTGCTTCATGGCCGCGAGGGCGGCATCCCTGCGCTCTTTATAGACGCTGCGGAAAGTCGAAATCTGAGCTTGCCAGTCTGAATTGGCAAGATACTCGCTGATCATCATTTGCGAGAAGGCTGATGGGCACAAAATCGCAGACTCTTGAGCCAACACGAGTTTTTGCCGAATTGCAGGCGGGGCAAGCACATAACCAACCCGAAAGCCAGGCACCAAAATTTTAGAAAAACTGCCGAAATAAATCACGCCGTCTTCATCGAGCGAACGCAGCGCGTTAGGCGTCGGCTTATCGAAATAGAGCAGACCATATGGGTTGTCTTCAAGAACAAGGATGTGGTTTTGGCGGCAAATCTCGAGCACCTTGGCGCGCCTTGCCTTGCTGAGCGTGACGCCTGAGGGATTAGCAAAGTTCGGCACCAGATAGAGAAACTTGATCTTCTTGCCCGCGCGGCGAAGCGACGCGATCCTTGTCGACAGGGCCTCAGGCGAAATACCATCATCGTCGGTATGAATGTGTGAAATCTCGGCCTGATAGTGCTTGAAGATACCCAGAGCGCCGACATAACTTGGCCCCTCAGCCAACACCACATCACCGGCATTGAGAAACAAACCAGCTACTAGCTCAAGACCATGCTGCGAACCGGTCGTCAGAGTGATGTCTTCGACAGAAGAGCGGATGCCCTCGAGTGCCATTAGCTCGCGTATTTGATCGCGCAGGGTTTCATCACCTTGCCCGCCCGAATATTGCATCGCTAAATTGCCACGATCGCGCATCATCATATTAAAACTTTTGACCAGCAGCTCTTGAGGCAAGGCTTTTACATAAGGCATACCACCGGCAAGTGAAACTACCTCAGGTCGTGACACAACAGCGAAAAGTGCGCGCACCTCAGACACCGAAAGTTGACCCGTTCGATCTGCATAGGCGTCAAGCCAACCGTCGAGGTTAGTGCCGACCGGAACTTTTGCCATGGCTGATCCTTGTTTCACGTGAAAAATCTGGTTAAAGCAAAACGGCTATCGAGCGCAGAGTCTGCGCGCCATAGCCGCGTTGCCGTTACTAGAAATTTAGTTGATAAATTCAGCCAAGTCGTTCAAAAGAGCTGGCTTTGGTTTTGCGCCAACCATTGACTTGACCAATTGGCCACCCTGAAAAACCTGTAGCGCAGGAATCGAGGTGATGCCGTATTGCTGAGCGAGCGCAGGCTCATTGTCAACGTTGACCTTCACGATTTCGATCTTGTCGCCGTGCTCTGCAGCGATTTCATCGAGAATCGGTGAAACCATGCGGCACGGGCCACACCATTCGGCCCAAAAATCGACGAGCACTGGCTTCGAGCTCGACAAGACATCGCTCTGGAACGATGCGGTGGTTACGTGTTTTGCTGCCATGGTGTCTCCTTGTTAGTTGTTGTTATTTTAAGTTCGCTAGATAGTGTTCGGCGTCAAGCGCTGCGACACAGCCAGAACCGGCTGCAGTGATAGCTTGGCGATAGGTTGGGTCGATCACATCGCCGGCAGCAAATACGCCAGGCAAACTGGTCTTAGAAGAGCGGCCTTCCACTTGGATGAATTTCTCGGCGGTTAGTTGCACTTGATTTTCAACTAGCCACACCCTTGGATCGTTACCGATAGCAATGAACAGACCATCGAGTTCGAGCTCTCGCTTCTCGCCAGTAACTGTGCCGTTTAGTGTGACGCTCGACAGTTTTGCTTCGCCATGCAGCGCTGCAACCTCGCTGTTGTAGATCACTTCGATCTTTGGATTCGCTAGAGCGCGCTCTTGCATAATCTTTGATGCCTTAAAACTGTCGCGGCGGTGAATCAGATAAACCTTGCTAGCGAAGCG
>CAINTU010000163.1 GCA_903853515.1 uncultured Micrococcales bacterium
TCTGGCGCTCGCGAACATGCCATCATCAAGTCACTTATTAGAACCGGCAGCTCACCAGATCACATCACCTGCGCACCAGGCAACGCGGGCATCGCCGCTGACTGCACTGTTCTGGCTGACCTCGACATTATTGATGGCGCTGTCGTTACCGATTGGGCACACTCGAATTCAATCGGCCTGGTCGTGATTGGCCCAGAAGCGCCATTGGTGGCTGGGGTTAGCGATGCACTTCGCGAGGCAGGCATCGCAGTTTTTGGTCCATCAAAGATCGCAGCTGGGCTTGAGGGCAGCAAGGCCTTCGCCAAAGAAGTTATGGCTGCGACCGATGTGCCAACAGGAATGGCTCGCGAATGCGCCAACATCGCCGAAGTTGTGAGGGCGCTAGACGAATTCGGCGCACCTTATGTTGTTAAAGCAGATGGACTCGCTGCCGGCAAGGGCGTAATCGTCACGACTGATCGCTTAGCGGCCGTTGCGCACGCAGAAACTTTCTTAGCTCAAGGCATGAACATTTTGGTCGAAGAATTTCTAGACGGCCAAGAGGTTTCACTGTTCTTTTTATCTGACGGCACAACCGTTTTGCCACTCACGCCAGCACAAGATTTCAAGCGTGCATACGATGGCGACCAAGGGCCAAACACAGGTGGCATGGGCGCCTATTCGCCGCTGCCGTGGTTGCCAGAGGGTTTCGTCGAAGAAGTTCAAGCAAGAGTAGCCGAACCAACGGTGCGCGAACTAGCACGATTGGGCGCACCATTCGTTGGGCTTTTATATTGCGGATTGATTCTGACCGCCAAGGGAATCCGTGTAATCGAATTCAATGCACGATTTGGCGACCCAGAGACTCAAGTAGTGCTGCGCAGATTGGTAAGCTCCCTAGCCGAGTTGCTGCACAAGGCCGCAACCGGCCAGCTTGCCGATGCGCCAGAACCGCAGTTCACCTCAGATGTTGCAATCACGGTCGTGCTGGCCAGCGAGGGCTACCCGGTTTCAGCTGCACCAAACCGCGCAATCACTGGCCTTGACGGCATAACTTCGCCGCACGTCGAAGTTGCGCATGCCGCAACAAAACTCATTGATGGCGTGTTGACCGCTGTCGGTGGTCGCGTGCTGTCAGTTGTGTCGCTTGCCGAAGACTTCGCAAAAGCTAGGCACCACGCCTATCACGCGATCGAGCAGATTCATCTAGAGGGCGCGCACTATCGCACCGACATCGCAGCAAAGGTGGTCTAACCAAATGATTCAGATTGCCGGCTGGCGACACATTTATTCGGGCAAAGTTCGTGACCTCTATGAGTCGACCGATGCTGCAATCTCGCACCTGCTATTAGTTGTCGCGAGCGATCGCGTTAGTGCCTTCGACCGCGTGCTCGAGCCAACTATCGATGGCAAAGGTGCGGCGCTCACCACGCTAACCAACTGGTGGTTCGATCGCCTCGACGTGCCAAACCACATTTCGCACGAAGTCGAAGTGCCGGCAGAGGTAGCCGGCCGCGCGATGATTTGTAAGCGCCTAGAGATGTTCCCGATTGAGTGCGTGGTTCGCGGTTATATCTCGGGCAGCGGCTATAAAGACTATGTTGCCACCGGCGAAATTTGCGGCGTCGAAGTGCCAGCCGGTCTTGGCTTCGGCGACAAGCTGCCTGAGCCGATTTTCACCCCGGCGTTCAAGGCCGAGCTCGGCGATAAAGACGAAAACATTACTTTCGCTCGAGTGGTCGAAATTATCGGTGCCGACAATGCAGCCGACCTGCGAGAACTCTCGCTCAACATTTTTAGACACGCGAGCGAGCTAGCCGCCAACGCGGGCCTGATTCTTGCCGACACCAAATTCGAATTCGGCATCGACCCTAAAACCGGGGCAATCACTTTGGGCGATGAAGTGCTCACACCCGATTCGAGTCGCTATTGGTCACAAGTTGCTTGGCAAAACGGTGAACGCAAAGAGAGCTTCGATAAGCAGATTGTTCGCAACTGGTTGGCTGCAAACTGGGATGCCTCGAGCGACGCCGAACCACCTCGCCTGCCCGACGATATCGTTGCGCAGACCGCGGCAAAATACGCTGCACTTGTCGAACTGCTTACTGCCGCCAACCGATAAACTAGAGGGGTTCGCACCCGCCAAAGGTGACGTCGGCGAGCATTTCTAATCTTCTCGGGAGCCAAAAGTGCCAAAAATTATCGTTGAAGTAATGCCGAAAGCCGATTTGCTTGACCCTGCTGGCAAGGCAGTGGCTAACAGTTTGCAGCGCAAGGGTCACGAGGCTATCGCCAATGTGCGCATCGGCAAGCGCATCGAATTGCACTATGACAGCACGCCAACAGAGGCAGACATCGCCGCCGCTCGCGCCATTGCGGCCGACTTCTTATCAAACGGCGTCATCGAAGACGTCATCGACGTTCGAGTCGAGAACTAAAGCCAATGCGAATCGGTGTAGTCACTTTTCCTGGCACCCTCGATGATCGCGATGCCGCGCGTGCGGTTCGTCTAGCTGGCGGCGAGGCTGTCTCGCTTTGGCACGCCGATGCCAACCTGCACGAAGTCGATGCCGTGGTGCTGCCCGGTGGCTTCAGTTTTGGCGACTATCTGCGCTGTGGCGCAATTGCCGCACAGGCCCCTGTTATGCAAAGTGTCATTGATGCGGCCAATGGTGGCCTGCCGGTTCTTGGCATTTGTAACGGCTTTCAGGTTTTGGTTGAAGCACACCTTTTGCCTGGCGGGTTAATCAGAAACGAGCACCAGCACTTTATTTGCCGCGATCAAAAACTGATTGTCGAAAACATTGACACACCCTTCACCAACCAGTTCGAGATGGGCGAAGAGATCACCATTCCACTCAAGAACGGTGAGGGCGGTTACATCGCAACCGACGAAACGCTCAAGCGCCTCGAAGGCGAAAACCTAATCGCCTTTAGATACAGCGAGGTAAACCCAAACGGTTCGCTTAACGACATCGCTGGTTTGCGAAACGAACGTGGCAACGTTGTTGGTCTAATGCCACACCCTGAGCACGCTGTTGAACCAGGCTTCGGCCCAGACACTTCAGTTGCCATGCGATCAGGCATAGATGGTCTCAAGTTCTTTACATCAGTAATCAAATCTTTTGCGGTGAATGCATAATGGCAATTTTTAGTAAGAAGTCTCAAGAAACCAACGGCCCACAGGTTGATACGGTCGCCAACGCAAAGAAGTCACCAGACAAAACACAGCCTTGGCGCGAACTCGGGCTAAAAGAAGACGAATACCAAAGCATTCGCGAGATTCTTGGTCGCCGCCCAACCAGTGCCGAGTTGGCCATGTATTCGGTGATGTGGTCAGAGCACTGCAGCTATAAGAGCAGCAAAATCTATTTGCGTCAGTTCGGCGAAAAAGTCACCCCCGATATGACGAAGCACCTCATGGTCGGCATGGGTGAGAACGCTGGTGTCGTCGATATCGGTGAGGGTTGGGCGGTGACCTTTAAGGTCGAGAGTCACAATCATCCAAGTTATATCGAACCTTTTCAGGGCGCAGCAACTGGCGTTGGCGGCATCGTTCGCGACATTTTGACTATGGGCGCTCGCCCGATTGCCGTGATGGATCAGCTGCGTTTTGGTGCGGTCGAAAACCCTGACACCGCGCGAGTTGTTGGCGGCGTTGTTTCTGGCATCAGTTTTTATGGCAACTGCCTAGGATTACCGAATATCGGCGGCGAGACCGTCTTTGACAAGGTCTATCAGGGCAACCCGCTGGTGAACGCATTGAGTGTTGGTGCGCTTCGACACGAAGACCTAAAACTTGCCAAGGCATCTAACCCTGGTGATTTGGTGATTTTGTTTGGCGCGCGCACAGGCGCAGATGGCATCGGTGGCGTCTCGGTTTTGGCGAGTGAAACCTTTGACTCGACCGGCCCAAGCCGTCGCCCCGCAGTTCAGGTTGGCGACCCGTTTGCCGAAAA
>CAINTU010000164.1 GCA_903853515.1 uncultured Micrococcales bacterium
GCGCAAGATCGTCTTAGCGCAATTGGATTCGCAGACGCTAAAGCGGCCCTCGCACATATCTCGGCTCTAACCTCAGGTCTCTCTCGACGTGCTCAGATTCAACGGTCACTCTTGCCTGTGCTTTTGCAGTGGTTTGCTGAAGGCACTGATGCCGACTCTGCCCTTATGGCTTTCAGAAGACTCAGCGAAGATCTCGGCGAATCACATTGGTATCTTCGAATGCTGAGAGACTCATCAGGAGCCGCCGCAAGGCTGGCCAAAGCTCTTTCAAATAGTCGATTAGCCACTAGTTTGCTCGAATTGATTCCAGAATCGGCTGCCTGGTTCGAAAACCCGGCAGAATTGCAGCCCCTTTCACACGAGGCCCTAACCAAACAGATTGCGTCCATCGCAAGCAGGCACGAAAATACAGATGATTTTTCAAAGTCAATGCGACACATCAGGCGTCGAGAAACTTTGCGTCTCGCCCTTGGGGCAGTCGTTGGAGATCTGAATCTAGTTCAGATCAATCGGGGGCTAAGCGACATTACCAAGGTCTATCTAGAGGCAACTGTGTCTCAACTTCTGCAAAAACTTGAGCACAACGATTCGCCAATCGCCGCACTGCTAGATTTTGGGGTGGTTGCGATGGGAAGATTCGGGGGCGAAGAGCTCGGCTTCGGTTCAGATGCCGACCTCATGTATGTCTATGAGCCGCTGCCCGGCGTTTCTGTTGCAATCGCCCAGAAGGCCGCCGAAAAGCTCATCGCCGAAATCAAGCGGTGCACGATTGACCCACAACTTGAGTTTGAGGTTGATCTTGGGCTGAGGCCAGAAGGCAAAAATGGGCCAGTGGCTAGGTCACTTGAAAGTTATCGAGTTTATTATTCGCGCTGGGGTAACATCTGGGAGAACCAGGCTCTGTTGCGCGCCAGAATCTTTACCGGCAGTCAATCTCTTCAAGACTCTTTCACAAAAATGGTGGATGAGCTGCGCTACCCAGAGTCACTCGATCAGCGAAGCGTCATCGAGATTCGGCGCATCAAGGCTCGGGTTGAGACCGAGCGCCTGCCGCAGGGGGCCGACCCAAAACGGCATCTCAAGCTAGGCCGCGGTTCGCTTAGCGACGTCGAGTGGCTAGTGCAATTGATTCAGTTGCAGCACGGGGCTGAGCATCCCAGCATTCGTACGGCTAAGACACTTGATGCTCTCGCCGCCATTGTTGCTTGTGGCCTGATGGAAGAGCATGATGCAAGAGTTTTGCGCGAGGCATGGCTGTTTGCATCAAGAGTCAGAAGCGCGAGCGTGCTCTGGGCTAATAAGCGCACCGACGTCTTGACGACCGATCGCAGACAACTAGATGGAATGGCACGCATTCTCGAATACCCGGCCAACAGTGCCTCGAATCTTGAGCAAGATTATCTGTCAATCACTCGACGCGCTCGAATGGTTTTTGACCGACTGTTCTATGGCATGAATTCGCAGACCACAGATTAAAAAACGGACCAAAAAAAATGCGGGCCACCAATAC
>CAINTU010000165.1 GCA_903853515.1 uncultured Micrococcales bacterium
ATGCCATAGGCCAGAACCGGCACCTTATCTAACACTGCTACCTCTAGGGCTTGGTTCACCTGGTCGCGAGTCAGAAACTGAGCCTCGTCAAGAAGCAAGCAGGCAACTGGCAAAGCGCCTTGGCCCTTGCGAGCCTCGATTATGGTCGTCACGGCTTCTCTCAGGTTTAGTTCGGGTGTCACCAGGAGGTCAACATCTCGCTCAACGCCGAGCCGAGACACAATCTTTCGGTCACCCTTCAAATCGATTGCAGGCTTCGCGATGATCACACTTTGGTTGCGCTCTTGATAGTTGTAGGCCACCTGCAGTAGTGCCGTCGACTTGCCTGAATTCATTGCGCCGTGGCGAAAATAGAGCTTGCTCATAGGCCTTAATGCTACCCAAGTTCACTTTGACATAACTGACCTGCAGGCGTAATCTGGCATCAAATAGCTTCAAGTGCTGCATTTTTGCTCTTTGGTAGTGGTCGTTGGGGAAGACGCATCTAAACCAAAAGGAGCAAGCATGAATTCGCAGCAGGCTGGCATGCTCATTCTGCACGCAGGCACAGCGCCTGAAATCACAGGTGCGTTTTTCGCACTCGAAAGTTTGAGACTTTTAGAGCCAACACAACTGAGATTGCTAAGACTTGAGCACTCTGTCGACTTGTTTTGCGACTATGCGAAGGCAGCGCAAATTGTCGAATCACTTGCAGCATCGCAATCAATAACGTTTGAGCTTGCACTCTTTTGCCACGATGGGGCAGATGGAATCAGATTCGTCTATGTGCCTGGCCTCGGGCTCAAAAGCCACCAAATCGATTCAGCGGGCAACAAGGTGTTGAACGAATTCGTGCTCGCAAAGATCTGCGCTTTGCCTTCTGCAGTTGCAATAAAGCGAGCTCTCGATGAAGCCCTGGCCATTAGTTGGGATCACGAGATTGAGTCGCTGGCGAAAAGTTCTTGGCTAATTCAAGACCGAATGGTTGGTTAGCTGGCTCGAGCAATCGAGCACCCTACAAAGAATCAGATTTAGCGGTTGTAGCTTCTAAAAACAACTACAGCGTTGTGGCCGCCAAAGCCAAACGAGTTGCTAATCGCCAAAATGTTGTCTTCAAGTTCACGTGGGCTAGTCACCACGTCAAGCTTGATTTCTGGGTCTTGGTCGTCGAGGTTGATTGTTGGCGGGGCAACTTTGTCTTTTAGCGCAAGCACTGTGAAGATTGCCTCGATAGCACCCGCGCCACCCAATAGGTGACCGGTTGAAGCCTTTGTCGCAGAAACCGGGATGCCGGCTAGCTTGTCGCCAAACACACGCAAGAGGGCGTGGTATTCGGCAATATCGCCTACAGGTGTGCTCGTTGCGTGCGCGTTAATGTGCTTCACGTCGTCGATCGTCGCGTTTGCGTGTTCTAGAGCCATCAGCACGGCACGAGCAGCGCCCGAACCCTCTGGGTCTGGCGCCGTGATGTGGTAGGCGTCGCTGGTCACAGCGCCAGCGGCAAGCTCTGCATAAATCTTTGCCCCGCGGGCAAGCGCGTGTTCTTCGGTCTCAAGCACTAGAGCGCCTGCGCCTTCGCCCATAACGAAACCATCGCGGTTCACATCGTATGGGCGGCTGGCTTTGCTTGGCTCATCGTTGCGGCGTGAAAGAGCGTGCATAGCAGCAAATGCTGCCATCGGCATAGGGTGCATAGCAGCTTCGCAGCCACCTGCCAAGACAACATCGATTTCACCCGAGCGAAGTCGGGTGATCGCGTTGGCGATTGCTTCTGTGCCAGAGGCGCATGCTGAAACCGCCGTGCGAACTCCGCCGCGAGCGGCGATATCCATGCCGATTGCTGCAGCCGGACCATTTGGCATCAACATTGGCACGGTCATAGGCAAAACGCGACGAGGGCCTTTTTCGATGAGTGTGTCATAGGCGTCGAGCAGAGTCCAGACACCACCGATGCCGGTTGCAAATTCAACCGCGATACGTTCCGGTTCAACGTTTTCAACCGCGGCATCGGCCCAAGCCTCACGCGCGGCGATCAGAGCGAACTGCGAAGATGGGTCGAGACGTTTGGTTTCTTGCAGTGTCAATACTTCTGCTGCTCGAACCTTAGCTTGACCAGCAAAAGTTACTGGCAGCTCGTGGCGAGCTACCCATTCATGTTCGAGAGTTGAGATGCCTGATTCACCGGCAAGCAGAGCTCGCCAGGTTGATGCTACGTCGCCACCGAGTGGGGTAGTCGCCCCAAGCCCGGTGACAACAATTTTGCTGGTCAAAACAATTGGCCTAACTAATTAGCCCTGTGCAGCGACGATGAAGTTAACAGCGTCACCCACGGTCAAAAGCGATTTCACTTCTTCGTCAGGAATTTTCACGCCGAACTTGTCTTCGCAGTTCACAACGATGGTCATCATCGAGATTGAATCGATGTCTAGGTCATTGGTGAATGACTTTTCGGCTAGAACTGACGCGGTGTCGATACCGGTCTCTTCGTTTACGATCTCGGCTAGGCCGGCCAAAACTTCGTCGTGCGAAAGTGCCATGATTTTCTCCTATAAATTCGGTTTTGTTCCAGAGATAAGTTTAGGGCAGAACAACAACCTGAGCTGCGAAGGCAAGCCCTGCGCCAAAGCCGATCTCTAGTGCCAATCCACCCGATTCAACCTGGTGTTCTGCAAGCAAGCGGTGCATGGCCAATGGCACGCTGGCGGCCGAGGTGTTGCCTGTGTCTGCGATGTCTCTTGCCACTACAACAGTTGCTGGCAGTTTGAGAGTCTTGACCATCTCGTCAATAATGCGCATGTTGGCCTGGTGTGTGACCAACGCGCTCAGGTCGTTCGCGGTTACGCCAGCGGCATCGAGTGCCTCTTGGGCGACCTTAGCCATTTGCCAAACTGCCCACCGAAAAACGCTCTGGCCATCTTGGCGAAGAGTCGGCCAACTGGTCTCGCCGTCGCGAAAATCAAGCAGGCTGCCGGTCATGCTAACCGCACCCCACTTTGAACCATCTGAGCCCCAGACCGTCGGCGAAATGCCAGGTATGTCGCTCGGGCCAACGACAGCGGCACCTGCGCCATCGCCAAGCAAGAACGAAATCGAGCGGTCAGCTGGGTCAATGTAGTCGGTCAATTTCTCGCCACCAACGACCAGCACGTATTTTGCGAGGCCTGACCGAACCATGGCGTCTGCCTGAGCGATGCCATAGCAATAGCCGGCGCAGGCAGCTGAGATGTCGAATGCAGGGGCTGGGTTGGCACCGATCAGTTCTGCCAACAAAGTCGCTGCCGATGGGGTCTGATATGGGTGAGAAATTGTGCTGAAGATTACCGCTCCAATTTCGCGCGGCTCGATGCCAGCTTTTTGAATCGCTTCAGTAGAGGCCGCAACAGCCATATCCATAAGTGATTGATCTTTGCCGGCACGGCGACGGGTGATTATGCCGGTGCGCTGGCGAATCCACTCGTCACTCGAATCGATTGGGCCAGCAACTTCATCGTTAGTAACAACTTGGTCGCCGCGCGCCGCACCTAGAGCATAGATGCGTGAATAACGCACGGTTTCGAACTGCTTGAGTTGAGCGTGTGCCATGTTGATTCCTTGCCGACCGTTGGGTCTTAGACGTGACTCGCTATTAGATCTTTTGCTGCATCGATTTGATCTGGGGTCTTTAGTGCCAAAATCTCGATGCCGGGCATTCCGCGCTTAGCGAGGCCAGCTAGCGTTCCGGCAGGTGAGAGTTCAATTACCGCGCTGACACCCATGTCTGTTAGCGATTGCATGCATAAATCCCAGCGCACCGAGTTTGCAATTTGGCCCACCATCAAGTTGCAAAATTGCGCGCCAGAACTAACTTGGCTGCCATCAAAGTTTGTCAACAGAATGCTAGTGGGGTCTGAAACTTGGCTGCCTTCGGTGTCGATCTGTGCTGACAGTTCGGCGACAGCTGGCTGCATTTGGTTTGAGTGAAAAGCGCCGGCGACCTGCAGTTGAACCACTCTGGTGCCAGCCGGCGGTGTGGCAACCAGCGACTCGATTGCGAGCGTCGGCCCTGCAGCCACAATTTGACCCGCGCCGTTGATATTGGCTGCGGTTGCGCCGGCAGCTTCAATAGCGGCCGTGACCAACGCAGCATCACCACCGAGTACGGCTGCCATCGAACCCGATGAGGCAGCAGCAGCTTTAGCCATCGCTAAAGCACGCGCGTTGACCCATTCGATTGCAGTTTTTGGGCTAAGCACGTTGGCAATTGCGGCAGCCGCGAATTCACCAACAGAGTGACCCGCGACAGCGAAGTTCGTTGGAATGAATGACTTCGGGTCATCCCAGAGTTCAAAAAACGAAGCCATGCTGGCAGCTACGATCAATGGCTGGGCGATAGCTGTGTCTCGAATTGTGTCAGCGTCGCTTTGGGTTCCGTGCAAACCTAAATCAAGGCCGATGAAGTCGCTGAAATATCTGATGCGTTCGGCATAGCTTGGCAGTTCTAACCATGGGGCCATAAAGCCTGGCGCCTGTGAGCCTTGACCGGGGCACAAGAATGCGAGCATTTGCTAAACCTTCACCTTTCGGATTGTGCGAAGACTGTTAGGCGTCGCCGCCAGCGTTACCAGATGTGCCGGCAGTCACGTCATGCAACTTGTAACGGTCGATTGCGATTTGAGGCACGCTTGAATCGACCTCGCCTCTTGCTGCGAGCTGCTCGAGAACTCGAACAGCAATCGAAGGTCCATCAATTTTGAAGGCTCGACGTGCAGCTGCGCGGGTATCGCTGAAGCCGAAACCGTCAGCCCCAAGAGTTGCATAATCACCAGGAACCCAAGCGCGAATCTGGTCTGGCACTTGATGCATAAAGTCGGTGACACCCAAGAACGGGCCACCTGCACCGGCCAACTTAGAAGTCACATAGGGCAACGGTGTGCTCTCATTCGGATTCAAGAACTTGTGCTCGTCAAGCGCAAGTGCTTCGCGGCGCAACTCTGTAAACGAGGTCACCGACCAAATGTCAGCCGAGACGCCCCAGTCATTAGCCAACAAAGCTTGCGCCTCATAAGCCCAAGGCACTGCAACGCCAGAGGCAAGAATCTGGGCCTTTACACCCGATGCGTTGTTGCGACTTACCCTGTGAATACCACGTATTATGCCTTCGACGTCTACGCCTTCTGGCTCAGCCGGTTGCACAATCGGCTCGTTGTAAACCGTCAGATAAAAGACAACGTTTGGATCTTTGTGGGTGCCGCCATACATTCGCTCAATACCGTGGCGAATGATGTGGCCAATCTCGTAGCCATATGCAGGGTCGTATGTGATCACGCCTGTGTTGGTTGCCGCAATAACAGGTGAGTGGCCGTCAGCGTGCTGAAGACCCTCACCTGTTAGCGTGGTGCGACCGGCGGTTGCACCGATCATGAAACCGCGTGAAAGCTGATCGGTCGCTGCCCAGATAGCATCTGCAGTTCGCTGGAATCCGAACATCGAATAGAACACATAGAACGGAATGGTTGGCTGGCCGTGCGTTGCATACGAAGTGCCCGCTGCAGTGAAAGCCGCAACCGAGCCAGCTTCATTAATGCCTGTGTGCAAAATCTGCCCTGCTGAGCTTTCTTTGTATGAAAGCAAAAGTTCGCGGTCTACCGAAATGTAGTGCTGACCTTTTGGGTTGTAGATCTTGGCGGTAGGAAAGAATGCATCCATGCCGAATGTTCTTGCTTCATCAGGAATTATCGGCACGATACGTTCACCGGTGCCTGGCGAACGCAACAGGTCTTTCAAAAGGCGAACGAATGCCATTGTTGTGGCTACCTCTTGAGTGCCTGAACCGCCCTTAGCGACGTCATAGACCTTGTGCTCAGGCAGCTCGAACGAAACGTATTTGCTGCGACGCTCTGGCAGATAGCCACCAAGTGCGCGACGACGCTCATGCAGATATTGAATCTCTGGTGTCGACGAATCTGGGCGGTAGTAAGGAGGTTGATATGGGTTTGCCTCAAGAACGGCATCGGTAATCGGAATCTGCATTTCGTCACGGAATGACTTGAGGTTCTCTAGAGTCAGCTTCTTCATCTGGTGTGTCGCGTTGCGACCTTCAAATGATTTGCCTAGACCGTAGCCCTTGATGGTCTTCGCCAAGATAACCGTCGGCTGACCTTTGTGTGCCATTGCGGCCGCATAGGCTGCATAGATTTTGCGATAGTCGTGGCCGCCGCGCTTAAGGCCCCAAACTTGTTCATCGGTCATTGACTCGACAAGCTTTGCGGTGCGCGGGTCGCGACCAAAGAAGTTTTCTCGAACGAACGCGCCGTTCTCGGTTTTATAGGTCTGAAAGTCACCATCCGGTGTGCGGTTCATCAGATCAACGAGCGCACCTTCGGCATCTGCCGCCAATAGCGAATCCCATTCGCGACCCCAAACCACTTTGATTACGTTCCAGCCTGCACCTCTAAAGAACGATTCAAGTTCTTGAATGATTTTGCCGTTGCCGCGAACCGGGCCATCCAAGCGTTGCAGATTGCAGTTCACCACGAAAGTTAAGTTATCGAGACCGTCATTGGCGGCTAGTTGCAGCGCGCCACGCGATTCGACCTCGTCTAGTTCGCCATCACCTAAAAACGCCCAAACGTGCTGTTCTGACGTGTTCTTAAAGCCGCGACCCTCTAGATAGCGGTTGTATTGAGCCTGATAAATAGCGTTGATAGGGCCGATACCCATCGACACAGTAGGGAACTGCCAGAAATCTGGCATCAACCTTGGATGCGGGTATGACGAGAGACCCCCGCCAGCATGCGAACGCTCTTGTCTGAAACCATCAAGCTGGGATTCGCTTAGTCGGCCCTCTAGAAAAGCGCGGGCATATGGGCCAGGCGAGGCGTGACCCTGAATGAAAATCTGGTCACCGCCCGATGGGTGATCTTGGCCTTTGAAAAAGTGGTTGAATCCAACTTCATATAGCGAAGCCGAAGATGCGAATGTCGAGATGTGGCCACCCACAGAGATGCCGGGACGCTGCGCTCGGTGCACAAGCATCGCGGCGTTCCAACGCATCCATGCGCGGTAAGTTCTTTCAATCGCTTCGTCGCCTGGAAACTCAGGCTCATCGGCTGTTGCAATCGTGTTGATGTAATCGGTGGTCTGCACCATTGGCACGGCCAATTGAAGTTCGCTAGAGCGTCGAAGCAGGCTCAGCATGATTTCTCTTGCGCGTTCGCGACCGTGCACCCGAGCAACAGCGTCGAGCGACTCTAGCCATTCACGCGTCTCTTCAGGATCGCGATCGAATCCTTGGCCAAACGAGTCTGCATAATCTAACGACAACTGATCCTCTTTTCACGCTCTTGCGCAGGGTCGTGGTTGACCCGCGCTGAAAGTGGTGGCCCTTGTCAGGCCAGATACAAGTTTAGGCAATCTTGGGCGCATCTGAACCGCGCACCGCTATCGCGTGCGAAGATTGAAGCACTCTTTCGAAAGGTTTAACATGACTTTGATTATTGGCGACCAAGCCCCAGATTTCACTCTCGTCAACCAGTTTGGTGAGAACGTGACTTTGAGCGACTTCAGAGGCAAGAAGCCAGTGGTTATGGTGTTCTACCCACTGTCGTTCTCGGGCATCTGTACTGGCGAGCTTTGCGAACTTCGCGATAATTTCGACCGTTTCGACCGCGACAACGTCGAGTTGCTTGCCATTTCGGTTGACTCAAAGTTTGTGCAAAAGATGTTCGCCGAACACGAGGGCTATAAGTTCTCGGTTTTGGCTGACTTTTGGCCTCACGGCGGTGTTGCAAAAGATTATGGCGTGTTCATCGAAGATGCCGGCATCTCTAACCGTGCGACTTTTGTGATCGACACTAATGGTGTGTTGGTCGCCAAATTCGTTACCGCACCAGGCCAAGCGCGTTCGCTAGATGAATATGACAGGGCTCTAGAGTCTTTGCACGTTTAGTTTTTGCTATGCTCTTCTAGTTGCAGAAATTTAGTGACACGAAGAGGGCCTTTAGCTCAGCTGGTAGAGCGCCACGCTTACACCGTGGATGTCATCGGTTCGATCCCGGTAGGGCCCACTTTATGACCTGTGAAATCAGCCTGCGAGTAAGATTTGGCTATGGATTTCAATAAATACCAGCCACCGGTTCGAACCTCACTAAGCGACTCTGAGCTTGATGCCAAAGTGAACTCTGCCAGCCAAACCGGTAACGGTGTTGAAGCCGTCATGGAACTCTTGGTAGCCCAAGAGGCTCTTCGCGCATCAGAAGACGCCGAAATTGCTGGTTGGTTGGCCGAAATGGATGCCAATGGCAGCCCTGAAGCAACTCTCGCTGCTGAGAATTACCGACGCTCGCTTGCAGGGCTCGCACCAATCGAAGCCTTAAAAACAGAGCAAGAGAGCTCAATTGAAGTCACGCCTAGCGACCCGCAGACTGATCCGATTATTGATGACAAGCCGTTTAGCTTTCTGAACTTCAACACTCAACCAGATGAAGAACCATTTGAGGCCCCAGTCGAAGGCCAAACTGAAGAGCAAACGCAAGCGCAAGCAGAAGTGACTGCTGAAACAGAACCAGAAATCGAGATCGAGATTGGCATCGTCGAGATTGAACAAGAGGCAACTGTTGATACCGCGCACGTTGTCAGCAGCTTTGAAGACCTGATTGCAGCCAATGCCGCCGAAGAAGAAGTTTCGGCCATCGAAGAACGCGAGGCTGTAGCTCAAGTGCTTTTGGGTGCAGAGCTAGAGCCTGCACAAAACGTGACTGTTCCAACCGATAAGTTTCGCAACCGCAAGCCGGCATCCCAGTTGCTGTCTTGGCTCGCGATCAACTCAACTCTGGTGCCATTTGTCTTGGCCTGGGTGATGATGGGGCAGTTGCACTTGAGCTGGCAAGTGAGTCTTTTTGATATCACCTGTGGCTTTTTTGCAGCCGGTCTTTTAGTTTCTATCGCGTCGCTCGCAGGCAAGCGAAGCGGCCTATCGACCCTCGTAATTTCGAGGGCGATTTTTGGTGTCGGTGGCAATCTAGCGGCGGCAATTACTATTGCAATCTCTCGCATGGCATCTATCGCGTTTATGGTTTGGCTGATCGCAGTGATTTTTGTGCACCAACCTGATTCAGCGATTTCAGATAGCCGATTGTTCAGCCTGCAGGGCCATGCCTTCTCGACAGGTCAGGCATTTGGTCTTGGCGCTTTGGCGATTGCCATTGTGGTTGCCCTGTTTGCTCAACCGGTGCAACGCTGGTTGCAAATTGTTGCTGGCGCAATCGCTTCGCTTGTGATGATCGCTTTGCTAGTCACACTTGTGACCTTGGGCTTGAAACCCCAGGGATACACGGTTAGCGAATTTCTCGGCTCGAACTCGCTGACTGCAATCGGTCTTGTGGTCTCGGTAGTGCTCGCACTTTGGTTTACGGTAGCCCCGAATCTTGCCAAGAGCATTCCTATGAAGGCTCGTGGCCTGCGTGTTGTTTTTTATAGCCTGCTAGTTAACTCACTTTGGCCGGCGGCCATTGGCGCTGTTGCTGTGTTAGTGCTTGCGACTAATCCGTTGCTGCTCGCTCAATTTGAAAATCCTCTTTATGCCTTGCAGCAAAACACCGATGTGTCTAGCACCTTGATTTTGTCGGTCTTGGTGGCAACCGCTGTTTCGCTGTTGGCCTGGCTATCGAGCGCCGTTGCGGCTTTTGTGAGCGATGTGCAGGCCATCGTTTATCGAAACTCACGCGCTCTTGTCGTTTCAACCGCTGCGCTCGCTCTCGCTCTCGTTGTCGCGGCCAACTTGTGTGTTCGCGATTTTGCGACGGTCGAATATCAACTGCAACTTTTGCTTCTGGCGGCAGTTTTGACTTCAGCGTTCGCCGGCCTGTTCTTGGCAGATGTGCTTTTGCGCCGCATCGCATACCACGAGGTTTCGCTAAGCCGTTCTTATGGTTTCTATAAGCGCTTTAATCCACTCGGCATCATCACTTGGGTTTTCGCTATGGCTGTCGGGCTATGCGTTGCGCACGTCGATTTTGCGGGGCTCGAATACACCGGCTTTGCACAGGGTCAGCTTGGGCTGAAGAATGATTTATTCAGCGCTATTGACGGAACTATGTTGGCTCTCGCAACAGGATTCGTGTTGTCGTTTGTTTTGCGCGTGCCAAATATCAAGCGCCAAGAACGTGAGGTAAAAGCGATCGAATCACGTCGCACCGCGCTGAACGACATTTTCGTTGGCAACGAATAAATGTCTATCGCACTTGGTTCGCTCATTGAGCAGTTCGAAAAGCGTTGGCCATTAGCTAGCGCGGTTGCCTGGGATGCGCCTGGGCTCGTAACTGGCTCACTGACTCAGTCAATCAGCCGAGTTTTGCTAACCGTCGACGTTACTGCCGCAATAGTCGCTGAGGCAATCGAGGGCGAATTTGATTTGGTGCTCGCACATCACCCATTTTTGTTGCGCCCGGTCAATAACTTGACCGAGCATTCGGCCAAAGGCAATGTGGTTAGTTCGCTAATTAAAAACAACATCGCTCTCTATTCGGCTCACACAAATGCCGATGCTAGTTTAAGCGGCACCACTGCAACACTTGCCAAGGCGATTGGCATTAGTGATCTAAAGGGCTTCGACGCTCAGGGCAGCATCGGTACAGATCTAAGTGCAGCACTCGGGCAGGCGCAGTCGATGAGCCTCGGTGAAATCGCAGCCAACCTCGCTTCTGTTTTGCCTCAGACGGCCAGCTCGGTTCGAGTAGCCGGATCGTTTGATCAAATCGTGAACAAGGTGGCACTTGTTGCAGGTGCGGGTGACAGTTTTGCCGACGCGGCCTACCAACTCGGGGCAGAGCTTTTTATATCTAGTGATTTGCGACACCACGTAGTTTTAGAGCTGCTCGAGCGCGCAAAAGCAGCAGGGCGAGAATTTGGTGTAATCGACATCTCGCACTGGGCCGCTGAGTGGCTTTGGCTCGAGGTGGCCGCTAGCGAGTTAGCCTCAGAAAACAGTGACCTAACTTTTCAGGTATGCGATGTGCGAACTGATGTGTGGGATTTTGTCGTTAACCCGTCAGGCAATCAAGCCGGCCTCGCTTAGATTAGTCACATGAACATTTCAGCTGAGCAGTCTGTTGCGCTTGCCAAATTGGCCGATATCGACGAAGAAATAGCCAGCCTCAAGCATCAGATCTCACAGTTAGTGTCGGGTGCCGCGCTAGAGCAGGTGCGAGCAGACCTAATGCGCGCAAGCACAATCGTGACTGAGCTGCGCCACCGCAGCGAAGACATCGAGGCCCAGTTGGCCAGAGCAGACGCAGATTTAGAACTTGTCAAGGCGCGCATTGCCAGAGACACCGAAATGATGAACTCGACGAGTTCGCACAAAGAGATTGAGGGGCATCAGCGCGAGTTGAGCGTGCTGACTGGCCGTGCAGCAG
>CAINTU010000166.1 GCA_903853515.1 uncultured Micrococcales bacterium
ACTCGATGTGCAAATCAGTGCCACAGATGCCTGTTCGAAGAACCCGAATCTTGACATCGTTTTCACCAACCTTTGGTTCTGGTCTATCTGCAAGAACGAGGCCTGGGCCGGCGGATGGTTTAAATAACGCGAGCATGGGTTTGCTTTCTGTCGTCTTTGACACTGGCACTTTTGGTGCAATAACAGACTATGGGCTTTTCAGAAACAAGCCATGGATGTGCCATTCATACCGCTTGGTAGGCTCTTAACCACATGATGAAGCTCAAGTTCGTTCGCGCGATTGCGGCGTTTGCCGCTCTGGCCAGCGTCGCTGTTGGTTCGACCGCGCCTGCCTCGTCGGCCGATGCAACCACTTCGTGGCAGAGCTTTAACTGTGCAGCCAGGGCCGCCGCGGTTGCCAGTGCGACCGTTGCCACCGGTTCAACATATGACGTGGTTATTTATGGCGGAACTCCATCTGGCTCAGCCGCAGCGCTCGCCGCGGCAAACCTAGGCAAAAAGGTTTTGCTGCTCAGTGAGGGCACCCTATTTGGCGGTGCTATCTCGAACGGTCTTGGGGCAACCGATTTAGGCTCGATCGATGCCAACGTTGGAACCGCTCGACTTTATTTGAACCAGCTGAGCCAGTTTTATCACAACACCAGTTATCGAACCGAACCTAAGGTTGCTGAATGTATCTTTGAGGGTTGGCTGCAATCAAGCAACATCACTCTTGGCACAAACACTGTTCTAGATTCGGCAACTGTTGCCAATCGCATGATTAGCAACCTCACTTTTCACTCGAGTAGCGCCAGCGACACTGCAATCACAATAACCGGCAAAGATTTTGTCGATGCTAGTTATGCCGGTGATCTAATGAACCTCAGCGGCGCGGCCAGTCGACTGGGTATGAGTGACTATTACAAATACAACGAGAGCGTCACCAAATATCGTTCGTTCAACGTTCTATTCAAAATTAAAGATCCGACAGCTGCAGCGCAAGCAGCAATTGATTTTGCAAAATTGCCTCAGGTGACTACGGCTGCAAGTCTTGATAATTATCCGAGTCAAATTATTGGCGGGCAACCATCTTTCACCTATCGACTGTGCGTCACAAAGCAAAGCGCAAATCTGATTCCGTTTGCAAAGACTGCCGACTATGAGACTTGGGCACCCGCCTGGCGCACTTTTATGAAGTACTACTATGGGTTCAACATTCAAAAGAGCCCATATGTCAAGTCAAACGGCACGGTGCTTACCCAGCTCTGGCGTATCGCCAAATTGCCAAATAATAAATACGATTTGAACGCCTATTATTCGTCGTTCACAAACTTGACGATGAATCCCGACTTTTTTAGCAACCTACAGGGGCGCGCAGCGATGCTCGCCAACTATTCAAGTTATTTGCAATCTTTCTTGTGGTTTGTGCAGAACGATCCGAGTGTGCCTGCACTTGAACACAATGCGCTTTCTGGTTTCGGTTTGTGCGCAGATGAATTCACCTCAACTGGCGGTTGGCCGCAAGCACCTTATTTGCGTGAAGGCAGGCGCCTTATTGGCCAGACCACGATGACCACCCGTGATATTTTTGGCAACCGAATCAGACAAGATGGCATTGCAGTTGGCTCTTATACTCTCGACAGCAAACCAGCCCTGTTTGTGTTTGCCAACAATACCTTTGCCCGTGATCGCTCAATTATGTTTCGAGCGCCCATGTATGAAATTCCGTTGAGCGCAATGCTCTCAAAGGCCGGGCCAAAGAATTTGATTGTGTCGGTTGGGCTTTCTGCCTCGCCAGCCGCCTATTCAAGCATTCGCATGGAACCCCAATTCATTCAACTTGGCCAGGCTGCAGGCATAGCCGCGGCCTTGGCATCGAATCAAGATGGCACAATAAATGACTCGTTAGCTACTTCTGTGCGTAGCCGGCTAGCCATGACCGGCGGCTTCAACGGAATCACCAGCATTTGTCAAAAACTTAGCGCCGGTCTTCGCACATATTGGGGTTTCAACCAGAGCAATTGTCAGCCCGCTGCGTTTGGTCTTTACATCGCAGGCTAAACGTTGCTGTCTAAACCCGGCCGGCTAAACGTGACTGGTTTGACTAAAGCACCAATAAAGCGGCACTAATCGCAGCCACCTGATCACTCAGTGGCATCGTAGGCTTGCCCTCAAACTCGGTTGCTTGCTCATCAATAAGAGGCACATGGATGAAGCCTGCGCGCACCTTTGTTTGGCTCACTTGCGAAGCTCGTGCGGCCCAAGCGCTAATCGAATAAAAGACGTGATTGCAGACGAAACTGCCTGCCGATAGCGAGATTGTTGCAGGTAGCCCCGCTTGGGTAACGGCAGCAGCCATTTGATCAATTGGTAGCGTGCTGAAATAGGCCTCGCGGTCAGTCTCGTCAATGGATTGGTTTTTGCGAACTTCGCCGCCGTTGTCGGCAAGATTTGCATCATCGAGATTGATCGCAACTTTCTCAAAACTGATTCTGGTGCGGCCTTCTGCCTGGCCAAGACAGATAATGACATCAGGCTGCAAAGTTGATGCAAGGTTCAAAAGTTGCGCCTCGGCGCCATGGTATTCAACCGGCAAAATATCGCAATGCAATTCGATGTTTGTAAACTTTTCGAGCTGGCATGAAATGATTTGAACGATTTCTTGGCTTGGGTTTTTTGTGGCCCCTGCAAATGGTTCAAAGCCGGTGAGCAAAACCTTAGGTAATTTGCGCATCAGCGGCCAAATGCTTCACGCAGAGTGACTGTTTGCAAATTTCGTTTTTCGACGAGCTGCGCTAGTCGCCAAAATTGGCTCGAAGCTATCGTGTTGTTCGCGTGATCGATTATCAATCTGCCATCTTGAAAATATTTTTGCGCCTTCGAAAAGATGCCATAAAAACTTGTCGGCCCAGAATCAGCAAGCGTGCCATACCAAAGCACCGGAGTCGTATAGCCCACCTCGGCAGCCGCCTCGATTACCTTTTGATTGATTCGGCCAAACGGTGGTCTGAAATAGGGTTTGGCGTTATAGCTCCAAGTGTCTTCGATGCGATTGTGACATTCGGTTAGCTGCTTTTTTATGCCCGCTGTGTTCAATCGAGTTAGGTCAGCGTGATTGTGGGTGTGGTTACCGATTTGAATCTGCCCGCGCTGCAGCAAATCCTTGATTTGAGATTTGTGCTGGTACCACGGTGCATATGCGCTGGGCATAAAGAAGGTGAACTTTAGATCGAACACATGCGCAAACTTAAGATAGTTGCCAAGAGCGGTTGAACTAAATCCGTCGTCGACAGTCCAGGCGAAACGTTTAGTTTTGGTCTTAGGAATGCTGTACACCACCTGGTTGGCCGCGAACGCTGAGTCAACAACGCCAGCGGGCAGAATCAGTTCTGGCAGCACCAACGCTGCCGCGCTGAGCCCTAGAAATGCCCTGCGGTCAAACTCTGACATGTTAATAAGTCTAGATAACGATTTAGGTTTTGTGAGGTTTGGCAGCGAGGCAAGGTGCTTGACCTCTAGTACTTTGGGCTAATGAGCGAAACAGTCACTAACACATCTAGATTCTCACTCGCCCAGCGTGGCCCCTTGGTGGCAGGCTTTCGTTTCTTTATAGCCTTCATCATGCTCGGCAGCTTGGCTTGGCAGATAACTGACAGAATTGCACACAGCCTATTTAGGCCAGGCGAGTATTACGCCTATTTCACTATTGACAGCAGCTTGATTGAAGCCGGTGTTCTCGCCTTTGCTGGTTGGGCTGCTCTTCGCGGCTTGCCTGAGAGCAAGCGCCTTGGCGTGTGGCGTTTATGCGCCGTCACCTTCGCTGTCGTAGTCGCGATCATTTATAACGCAATGCTTCGTGGCGGTGCGCCAGATATTCGTGACGCAGGTTACAACTGGCCAGTGTTGCCAAATGAGCTCTTGCATGTTTGGGGGCCAGTTTTGATTTTGATTGATTGGTTGCTTTTCTCAAAACAAACGCGACTGCCCATAAGCAAATTTGGCTGGGTCGCAGCTTTTCCGATTTTATGGCTCGCATTTTCACTAACCCGCGGCTTCACCAGTGGCTGGTTCGCATATTGGTTCTTAGACCCAGCACAGGTAGGTGCAAGCGGCATGCTGATTTATATTTTGGCGATCACCGTGTTTATGCTCGGCGTTGGCATCGGCATGCTCAGCCTTCTAAGAGTGGTCAACCGCAAGACAAGCTAGCAGCTCGTGGCAGGCCGATTCAGTCTGGCGAATTCAAGCAAGCAGAATCAAACTGGCGAATTCAACCTGGCCGATTAGCCGATTTTTGTGGCAGTGCTGGTCTTGCTGATCGATGAATAGCCGGCCTTAGAGCCAGTCACTGTAAGGCTTAGTTTGTGTCCCTTTTGTTTGGCAAGCACTTTATAGGTCGCTGAAGTTGCCTTGGGTATCGCCTTGCCGTCGAGCAGCCATTGGTATGCAAATGTCACGCCAGAAGCCCAACCTGTTGCGGCAGCCTTAACGGTTTTGCCGACTTTGATTGTGCCCGTGATTTTGGGCAAAGCGGTTTTTGAAATCACACCGACTTTGACAGTCGCCGCGTCGCTTATGCCCGCTGCATTGTTATAGCCGTCTTTAGCGCCATAGACACGAAGCACGATAATCTGCCCTAGGTCTGCTGCCGTCAAAACATAACTAGTCGTCGTGCTCACAATCGTTGGCACGTCGCTTAAGTTGTGAACTTCAAACCACTTATAGGTATAGGTAGTTGTAGCTGGCGCCCACTCGCCAGAGTTTGCCGTGAGAGTATTGCCGACCAAGGCAGCGCCCACAATCGTGGGTTTACCGACACTGAAGTTTAGAAGTGTTGGTGGCTTGATAGTTTCACCGACCACAAACGCAATCAAATCTGCTGCAGTAACACCCGCGCCTGAGTCGGCAACAACACTCACGAGAGCATCTTGCATCTTTGAATACACGTGTGAAGACTGACAGCTGGTGCCGTTATCGGCCTTCACTGTGGTTTTTGCGCCATCCCCCCAGTTGTATGTGCAGTTGATGTTATCGCCTGAGCCAAGGTCACTGACCGTGGCTGAAATCGTAATCGTGTCACCCGGTGCAGGCACATAATCGGCCGGCAGAGCAGCAATCGAAACGGTAGGTGGCCCCGCCTGAACAAAAAAGTCAATGTCATAGTCAAAGGCAGATGAACCCTCTGAATCCCAGCCGTCAATTCTTGCAGTGTATTCACCTGCCTTGGGGCATGTAGCGTGGGCAAGCGCGATGCTGAGACCTGACAGAATCGGTTGCTTACCGGTCTCTGCGATTGTGCAGTCGGCGACGGTGCCGTTGATGCCGTGAACTTGCCAAGATGTTGAGACGGTATCGCTCGTGGCCTTGAAGTTTTCTAGACCCGCATCAAGTTTGATTGGCTTGTTTGCGATACCGGTGAAAGCCGGCGCGCTGCCGCCTTCACCGATGCCTGATTGACCAGCTGGTGCTGGTGTTGTCGTAGTTTGGCAAAGTGGATCTGCTGAATCGACCTTGCCGTTGCCGTTATCGTCAACACCGTTGTTGCATGACTCTGGTGCAACCGTTGACAAGCTGCCAGCCTTAATCATCACGACCGAATCGAGCACCTGATCGCTAGTGTCGGCAATTGCGAGCTTTAGGTGATTCGTCTGACCAGCCGTAACATTGGCGCTGCACACCAGCTCAACACTTAGGCCGTCAGATTCAATGTTGATTGGGTTGGCCGGTGGATTCGAGAATGAATTGTCTCGAAACAAATTCGAGTTGACAGTTGCGTTGATGGTGTCAATCGACACCGGCAAGGTTTTGGTGTTGTCGGTCGGGTCTGGCACTGTTGCGCAATTCGTGCCGTCAACAAAGAAGCCGAACACATCGTTGTATTGATTAACCCATTCGAGGTATTCATCGCTGCCAAAAACATATGTGAAATAGATTTTGTTGGTCGTCGGCACAAAGTCAAACTCGAGCGATGCAGCATCAAATGTGAGCGGGTTCACGGTCTGCGAGCCGGCAACTAGAGCATCTAAATCGGTGTCGTTAGCGCCAGTCATAACACCGGTAATAGAGTCGCTCTTATTGGGGCCAACAATGTCTGCAACGTTGCCCGACGAGAGAATCACGCCAGAGTTGAACCCGGCAACCTGGGGATCAACGATGTTCACCTGGCCAGCCTGAGCGTTGTCGCCGTGATAAACAACGTTGCTTACGCTCACACCGACCCCCGCAAGTTGTTGAGCGAGCGTGGCTGGCGTAACACCAAGGGCGTTCAAGTCTGAAGTTGTGATTGAGTTGGGCACTGTGACATTAGCGGCATTAGCGCTGGCGATTGGTTGAAGAGCTGCGAATACTGCGATCAGAGCTGCGGTAACAACTGTGGCGATTCTTTTCATATCTGCAGAATACTCTTGTGACCCAATTGATGACAGCAAGGATTGGCTAGCCTAAGCTGGCCTGCGCCAATGCAGATTAGTCAATCGGCGCCTGTTACCTGATGTTTAGTTTGACCTCAGTGTGGGTTTAGATTTTGGCCTAAGTTTGAAGAATGACCATTTATAACAACATCACCCAGGTAGTGGGTAACACACCCCTCGTTCGCCTAAACCGAGTGATTGAAGGCCAGGCCGAAGTCTTGGCAAAACTTGAATTTTATAACCCGTCATCGACGGTTAAAGACCGCATCGGTATCGCAATGGTTGATGCTGCTGAGCGCTCTGGTGAACTTAAGGCAGGCGGCACTATTGTCGAGGCAACCAGCGGCAACACCGGAATCGCTTTGGCAATGGTTGGTGCCGCTCGCGGCTATCGCGTGATCTTGACCATGCCCGATTCGATGAGCCGTGAACGCCGAGCGCTGTTGCGCGCATACGGCGCTGAACTCGTGCTCACGCCAGCAGCCGAAGGCATGCGCGGCGCTGTTGCAAAAGCCGAAGAGATCGGTGCGGCAGATGGTGCCGTGCTAGTGCGCCAATTTGCCAATGAGGCTAACCCAGCGATTCACCGCGCCACAACCGCACAAGAAATTTGGCGCGACACCGATGGCAAAGTGGCGGCCCTAGTTGCCGGCATCGGCACCGGCGGAACCATCACGGGTATTGGCCAGGTGCTCAAAGAAAAAAACGCAGCCATCAAAGTTTTCGGTGTTGAACCAGCTGCTTCGCCAATCCTGAACGGTGGCACCCCAGCCGGGCACCCAATTCAGGGCATCGGCGCTAACTTTATTCCAGAGATTCTCGACACCAGCGTCTATACCGAAGTGCTCGATGCAACAGCCGATGATGCTGTGAAATGGGCGCGTGCCCTTGCCTCGAAAGAAGGAATCCTTGGTGGTATTTCGAGTGGCGCGGCGGTGTGGGCTGCGAATGAGATCAGCAAGCGCGATGAATTTGCCGGCAAGCAGATTGTTGTGATTATTCCTTCGTTTGGTGAGCGTTACCTGTCAACAATCTTGTTCAAGGATCTAGTCGACCTAGACTAAATACACTTTGATACGTTTTAGAGAAGACATCGCCAACGGCCTTGCGCACGATCCATCGACGCGCACCGGGTTCGAGCTCTTTCTAACCAGCCCAGGTTTGCATGCTGTTTGGGGATATCGCGTTGCCAATTGGCTCTGGCGTCGCGGAAGGCGCATCTTGGCGCGAATGCTTTCAAACTGGCTGCGCTTTTTAACCGGTATCGAGATTCATCCCGGCGCCCAGATTGGTCGCA
>CAINTU010000167.1 GCA_903853515.1 uncultured Micrococcales bacterium
CCGATGATCTTTCGCCGGCAGAGACTGCGCAGTTCACATCGGCGGTTGTCGGTGTCGTAACCAAATTCGGTGGGCCAACCTCGCACACTGCAATCGTTTGTCGCCAGCGGGGAATACCTGCAATCGTTGGCGTAGGTCAACTAATTGACCAAATTAGTCTTGGTCAAGACCTGCTGATTGATGCCGCCGAATCATTGATTGTGCTCAATGCCGATCAGCCACAGCAACATATTGTGCGCACAGACTTAAGCGATAGCCAGAGCCAGATTCAGAGCGAGCCAATTATTGAAGTGCTCGGCAACGCCGGGTCAACGGCTGATGCAGAGGCGCTAAATCAAACTAGGGCTTCAGGAATCGGACTTTTTAGAACCGAACTGCTGTTTCTAAATCGGCCTGTTGCCCCAAGCCTCGAAGAGCAAGCGGCTCTTTATTCGAGAGTGCTCGAATCTGCCCCGGGTTCGAAGGTAATTTTTCGCACGCTCGATGTTGACAGCGATAAAGCATTGCCATTTATTAGTGGCAGGCACAGCGATTTGCGCGGTTGGCGTTTGCACAAAGCTGCACCGCAAATTTTGCAAACCCAACTTGCGGCGATTTCTCTAGCCGCCAAGTCAACTGGCAAGAATGCCGCTGTGATGGCACCGATGATCTCAACTGCGCACGATGCCGGCGAATTTGCCGAATTGGCAAAGCTAAATGGCATAGGCGATGTCGGTGTGATGGTCGAAACCCCAGAGCTGGCTTCGAACATCGAACAGCTCGCGGGTCTAGTCGATTTTGTTTCAATCGGAACAAACGACCTTTCGCGTTATCTATTTGGTGTCGACCGGCTGGCAAGCGAATCGGCAGAATTGCTCGATGGCTGGCAACCAAAGTTGTTGCAGGCTATTAAAGAAATCACGTTGAGCGCTAAAGCAATCTCGCTTCGAGTCAGTGTTTGCGGCGAGGCCGCGGCTGACCCGCTGTTTGCAGTTGTGTTGGCTGGCTTGGGTGTTGATTCGGTCAGCATGGCCGGGCCAGCGATAGCCAGGGTCGCTGCCCAGCTCAGCGAAATCTCAAAAGAAAAGGCGCGCGAGGTAGCATTGGCTGCACTTGCGGCAGCCGACCGCAAGGCGGCCCGCCAACTGGCTTCGGCTAAACTTGAGCAATGACCTCAACCCCAATTCAAGTGAATAAAAACATTGAATCTGCGCTGCGTTTTTATCGTGTCTCGGCAATAATCACCGGCTCGTTTTTGCTGTTGCTTGTGCTCGAGATGGTCGTCAAATACTTTTTTGGCTACACCATTTGGTCTGGCGGCAACCAAGGGCTTATTGCATTGGTGCAAAACCCAGCCGACGATTCTGGGTTGCCCTCTGATGGCTTAAACGTCTCTAAGACGATTTTGATGGTCCATGGATTCTTGTATGTCGTGTATCTGTTTGCCGACTTTAGACTCTTCACTCTTTTGCGCTGGCGCTTCACAGATTTCATTGTGATTGCGCTCGGCGGCGTGGTGCCGCTGATGTCATTTATTACTGAGCGCATTTATCACAAGCGGGTATTGGCTTCGCTTGCTGGCGGTCAAACATCTAACAGCTCGAAAATGAACTAAGGGGCACAAGATTACTCAACCGGTTTTAGTCGTTGACTTTGGGGCGCAATACGCGCAGTTGATTGCCCGACGTGTGCGCGAGGCAGGCGTC
>CAINTU010000168.1 GCA_903853515.1 uncultured Micrococcales bacterium
AGCTTCGCCGACTTCTGATTCCGCGCGACCCAGATGATGGGCGCGATGTGATTATGGAAATCAAGGCGGGTGAAGGTGGCGCAGAGTCGGCACTATTCGCAGCTGATCTTTTGCGCATGTACATTCAATACGCCAACTCAAAGGGTTGGAAGACTGAAATCCTTGATAAAAACGAGTCAGACTTGGGCGGCTATAAAGACGTTCAGATCGCCATCAAAGGCAATTCTTCTGACCCGGCTCAAGGCGTTTGGGCGCACCTAAAGTACGAAGGTGGCGTGCACCGCGTGCAACGTGTGCCTGTGACTGAAACGCAGGGGCGCATTCATACTTCGGCTGCCGGCGTTCTGGTTTTTCCTGAAGTTGACGAGCCAGAAGAAGTTGAGATTGCCGCTAACGAGATTCGCGTTGATGTTTTTCGTTCTTCTGGCCCTGGTGGTCAATCGGTTAACACCACCGACTCTGCCGTGCGCATCACCCACTTGCCAACTGGCATCGTAGTTTCAATGCAGAACGAAAAGTCGCAGTTGCAAAACCGTGAGGCAGCGATGCGTGTTTTGCGTGCTCGCATTCTCGCCGTGCAGCAAGAGGCTCTTGAGGCCGAACAGTCGGCAGCGCGAAAGTCTCAGGTGCGTTCGGTCGACCGTTCTGAGCGCATTCGCACATACAACTTTCCTGAAAACCGAATTGCTGATCACCGCACCGGTTACAAGTCTTATAACCTCGACCAGGTCATGGATGGCGCTCTCGAACCGGTAGTTCAATCAGCTATCGCCACCGACGAAGAAGCGCGCTTGGCAGCTCTGGGCAACCAGAACTAATGCAAATAAAGCAAGCCGTCGATGGCGCTGCCACCAGGTTTGCAGCTCTCGGCATCGAGCAGGCGAGTGTTGACGCAGAACTTTTAGCGGCTCACGTCTTGCGGGTTTCGCGCGGTGAGCTTGGTGCAAAAATGGTGATCGGCGATGGCTTTGATGATAAGGCGCATGAATCGTTTTTGGCTTTGGTCGAAAAGCGCGCAGAGCGCCTGCCACTTCAGCATCTGACTGGGGTCGCCTTTTTTAGACAACTTGAACTTCAGGTTGGCCCTGGGGTTTTTGTGCCACGCCCAGAGACCGAAGTCGTTGCGGGGCTTGCGATCGATGCACTTGCTGTTTTTCTCAAAGACGTTCAATCACCCATTGCTGTCGATCTTGGCACCGGCAGCGGCGCAATAGCGTTGAGCGTTGCCCACGAAGTGCCTCAAGCAAAGGTTTTTGCTGTAGAGCTGAATCCAGAATCGATTGGGTACACCAAAATGAATTTTGGTCGCTACGGTGCCAACGCCACGCTAATCGAAGGCGACATGGCTGATGCTTTCGAAAACCTGAACGGCCAGGTGAATGTGCTGGTCTCGAACCCGCCATATATCCCCATCGACATGGTGCCAAAAGATGTCGAGGTGCAGCTGCACGAACCATCGCTCGCTCTCTATGGCGGGGCAGATGGCATGTCGGCTGTGCACACGGTTCTCGCCGTTGCCAATCGGTTGCTGGTTTCTGGCGGCAGGCTTTTTATCGAGCACGCCGACATCCAAGGCCCACTCACCAGACGACTTGCCACCGAGGCCGGGTTTATCGATGTTTTGACACACCAAGATTTGGCTGGCCGCGACCGTGCACTGTCGGCAACCAAACCTTAGTTGCACAATACTTAAAGCAGAAAGGCGCGTTAGATGAAAAAAGTTTTTGACTGTTCGGTTGACACCGATTTGCTCACCGGCATGCGCCTAGCCAAAATAGCCATTGCTCGCGGTCAGCTCGTGGTTTTACCCACCGACACCGTCTATGGCCTAGCCGCTGATGCGTTCAGCGCTGAAGCCGTTCAGGCTCTGCTTGACGCTAAGGGGCGCACCAGGCAGTCACCGCCGCCTGTGTTGGTGCCAAATATCAAAACTGCGCGAGCTCTAGCCGAGTTTTTGCCACAGGCTTTCATCGATTTGGCAGAGACATATTGGCCTGGGGCATTGACCATGATTGTGCGTGCACAACCTAGTTTGACCTGGGATCTCGGTGAGACAAAGGGCACAGTTGCGCTAAGAATGCCAGATCACAAGATTGCTTTGGCGCTGCTAGAAGAAACCGGGCCGCTAGCTGTTTCGAGTGCAAACCTAACCGGTGAACCGGCGGCGACGACAAGTGCACAGGCTGAAGGTTATTTGGCAGATGCTGTCGAAGTTTTTCTTGATGGTGGCCCAAGCCCTAAGGCAGAAGCATCGACAATACTTGATTTGACCGCTTTGCAGGCAGAAAACTCAAAAACCGAATTGGGCCCAGCCTCAGGCAAGGTGCGCATTGTTCGTCGCGGCGCATTGAGCGCGGCAAAAATCCGTGCGGTCATTGGCGATCTTTTAGAAGATCAAGATAACTAGTGCGCGCCTATTTGCTTTTGATGGCGATCTCTGCGGTCGTCACTTATCTAGCAACGCTTTTGGTGCGCAAGGCTGCACACAAATACAGCATTTACCCAAAAGCGATTCGTGACCGAGACATGCATTCAAAACCCACTCCGCGAATTGGCGGGGTGGCTATGTTTCTCGGCTTTTTGGCTGCGATCAGCATCGCGTCACCGATTGGCTGGTTTCAGGTTGTCTTCGATGACCCAGCGCCGATCATCAGCGTTGTTGCTGCCAGCGCCATCATCATGATCGTTGGAGTATTCGATGACCTTTATGACCTTGACTGGACTATCAAATTGGCTGGCCAGTTTTTGGCGGCAGGCGTGTTGGCGTTCAATGGGGTGCAGATAGTTTCTCTGCCGATTTTTGGCATCACAATCGGATCATTTGGCGTGAGTTTCGTAGTAACTGTCTTTTTAGCGGTGCTAATTATGAACGCCGTCAATTTCATCGATGGATTAGACGGATTGGTTGCTGGGGTAGTGCTAATTGGCACCACCGTGTTTTTTGCCTACAGCTACCTTTTGGCGCAGCAAGTCTCACCAACCAACTATTTCAACCTGGCAACTTTGATTAGCGCCATCGTTATCGGCATGTGCATCGGCTTTTTGCCCCACAACTGGCGCCCAGCCAAAATCTTCATGGGCGATTCAGGTGCCATGTTGCTCGGGCTGCTAATGACCACATCGGCACTGACTGTGACCGGGCAGATTGACCCTGCCACGCTCAAACGCACCGACTTAGTGCCGGCTTTCTTGCCGCTCTTGCTGCCGGTTGCGGTGTTGCTTTTGCCGCTTTTAGATTTTGGACTAGCCGTAGTGCGCCGACTCGCCGCTGGCAAGTCACCGTTTAGCGCTGATCGAAAGCACCTGCACCACCGCTTGCAAGATCTAGGCCACTCTCACCTCGGTTCGGTGTTGGTTTTCTATTTTTGGTCGATAAGTGTTAGCTGCACCGCGCTTTTGCTCTTTCTCACCAGCATCGAAGATGCTCTGCTGTTTGGTGCCGTCATGACTTGCGCATCGTTGTTTTATACGTTGTGGCCAGTCATCAAGCGTCGCAGGGCTCGGGTGGCCTGATGTTTGACTCGGTTTCTAGCGTCTTGAAGCGTGCTCTGTTCTTTGGCTTTGCCGCAAGTGCAGTTATTGCTCTGATTGGTTCGACACTTGGATACCTGTTGGCCGGCCAGTCTGGCCTGGCAGCTGGGCTAATCGGCGCAGGGTTGGCTTTTGCGTTCTCTGGGCTGACTGCCCTGAGCATGCTGATCGGCCACAGGTTGCCGCTCGGGGCTTTCTTTGCCGTGGTGATGGGTGGTTGGCTCATCAAGATCGTGGCGTTCATGATTTTGGTTGCAGCGCTGCAACGTGCGTCCTGGTTGACTGGCATGTCGAGACCAGTGTTTTTCTTCGCTGTTGTGTCGGCGATTCTCTCAAACCTGGTGGTTGACGCCTTGGTCGCCTTTCGTTCGCGTGTGCCCAGCATCGATGAGCCAAAAAGTTCAAAATAGTCGCTCTGCAGTCGTCAAATTCGTCTGGCTCAGCCCGATTTTGATGTGATTTTGCTGATAACATTTAGGCATCGCTGGTTCTAAAGACTGGTCGAACCCCGCACCGTAAATCGCCGCAAGGTTTTATTGTCTTGCCCCGAAACTGGAGTTCACTCTGTTAGCTCAAACGATTGGTCTGCTTAGCAAAGTAGCCGTTGCTGCCGTGCCAGCCGGCGGTTTTGAGCCACCTTCAATCGATGAGTTCTACCCAGAAGCAGTTCTATTTGCGGGAACACCTTATGAGATGAATCGAATCATGTTGATTCGCATCTTGGTGATCACACTTTTGGTTGGCTTGCTTTGGGCTTGGTCAAACACTTTCGCAAAGTCTTATAAGAACAAGCAATATGTTCCGAGCCGCTTTCAGTTGATGGGTGAAATCTCGGTTGGCTTCGTTCGCAAGAGCATCGCGCACGACCAGCTTGGTGAAAAAGATGGCGACCGCTTCTTGCCGCTTCTGACCACCATTTTCTTTATGGTGCTTGGCATGAACATTACAGGCATTATTCCCTCGCTCAACATTGCGGGCACATCGACAATCGGTCTGCCACTGGTGCTTGCTCTCGGCGCATACGTGACCTTCATTTATGCCGGCATCAAAAAGCACGGTGTCAAATTCTTCAAGACCGCTCTTTTGCCGTCAGGCGTGCCGAGCGTTTTCTTGCCCCTAGTTTTCTTGATCGAGTTGCTTTCAACTTTTATTTTGCGCCCGGTTACTCTGGCTTTGCGTTTGACCATGAACATGGTTGCCGGGCACTTGCTTTTGGTGCTCTGCTTTTCAGCAACTCAATTCTTTTTCTTCGAAGGCCAAGGATTCCTTAAGGTCATGGGTGCCGGCACCTTTACCTTCGGTTTCGTTTTCACGCTTTTCGAAATCCTGGTCGCATTCTTGCAGGCCTATGTATTCACACTTCTGACAACGGTCTACATTCAGTTGGCCTTGGCAGATGATCACTAAACCCCTCGGAAGGAAAAACAAATGCATCTAGTCGCAGCAGCAGCCGCAGCAACTACCACCGGTAGCCTCGGAAACGTTGGCTATGGTTTGGCAGCAATCGGTGCCGGTATCGGTATCGGTCTTGTTGTTTCAAAGACCATCGAGTCAATCGCTCGTCAGCCTGAGCTAGCTTCGCGCTTGCAGGTCACCATGTGGATCGGTATCGCTTTCACCGAAGCGCTTGCGTTGATCGCTTTGGCAACCCCATTCATCTTTGGCGCATAAGGACTAATTGATGTCTGCACGAATCATCGGAATGTTGGCAGCAGAGGCCCCAAACCCTCTATTGCCAAAGACCCCAGACCTGATTTGGTCGTCGGTCGTTTTCGCGATTCTGCTTGCCGTTTTTTGGTTCAAGGTTTTGCCGAGCTTCAAAAAGAATCTCGACAGCCGAACCGAAGCAATCGAAGGCCGCCTTCAGGCAGCTGAAAAGGCGCAGGCTGAAGCCGCAGCAAAGACTGCCAACATCGAGGCAGAGCAGGCAGCTGCTCGCACCGAGGCAGCTTCTATTCGCGAGGCAGCCAGGGCAGAAGGCGCATTGATCATTGCAGAGATGCGTGAGCAGGCAGCGCAAGAAGCCGGCCGTCTAACCGAGCAAGCCAAGGCCCAGATTGAAGCAGAACGTCAATCAGCAATCATTTCGCTTCGCAGCGAAGTTGGTGCCCTAGCGGTTGACCTTGCTTCTAGCGTGGTCGGCGCAAGCCTAAAAGACGACAAGAACTCGAACCATATGGTTGAGCAGTTCTTGGCCGAAATCGATAGCAAGGCAGGCAAGAACTAAGCATGGCCTCGTCAACTCGTCAAGCACTGCAGCAGGCAAAGGCTGAACTTCAGCCAATGCTTGGTTCAGTCGACTTGTCATTCGCCACCGACCTTTTCGCTATTGCGGGTGCAGTCGCGTCAAGTGCTCAATTGCGCAGCATCCTCTCGGATCCTTCCGCCGAGGTAAACGCAAAGAGCGAATTGGTCGTCAAGGTGTTTGGCAAGCATGTCGGCTCAAGTGCTCTCGAGTTTGCTAAATCGCTAACCGCTAAGCGCTGGTCGCGCGGCAGCGATTTGGTTGCCGGCTTCGAAGAGCTTGGCGTGATTGCTGTTGCAGCCGTCGCCGACAAAGCAGGCGACCTGGGCAGCATCGAAGCCGGATTGTTCGCATTCGTGCAGGCAATCGAAAGCGACAGCGAGTTGCAAATGGCTCTCGGCAACAAGGCCGCCAGCGACGAAGCCAAGACCAGTCTGGTAAACAAGTTGGTTGCGGGCAAGCTAAGCGAGAGCGCCGGCATCCTTGTTCGTCAAGCAGTGATTGGCGCAAGAGGCCGTCGCGTTTCGCAGGTCATTGAGAACTTCGGCAAGTTGGTTTCTGGCTATGCCGAGCGTTTGGTTGCCACCGTCACCGTTGCCAAACCGCTTGATTCAACACAACTAGATCGCCTGCAGGCGACACTAACTAAAACCTATGGCCAGAGCTTGCGTCTAAATCAGCGCATCGACGAATCGATCATCGGTGGCGTCAAAGTTCAGGTCGGCGAAGAAATCATTGACGGCAGCGTCGCTAGCCGTCTCATCAATTTGAAACAGCAGTTGCTAAAAGCCGCTGCAACCATCAACCGGGGCTAAGGCTCCAGAAGTAGAGGAACGAGATGGCAGATCTATCAATCAGCCCGAACGAGATTCGCGACGCGCTAAAAGACTTTGCACAGTCTTATGAGCCAGCGAAGGCATCGCGCACTGAGGTCGGTCACGTCATCGATGCCGGTGACGGTATCGCTCACGTCGAAGGCCTGCCTAGCGTTATGGCCAACGAGTTGCTCAAGTTTGCTGACGGCACACTCGGTTTGGCGCAGAACCTAGACGAGCACGAAATCGGTGTCATCGTTCTAGGTGAGTTCGGCCACATCGTCGAAGGCATGACTGTTGAGCGCACCGGCGAAATCCTCTCGGTTCCTGTAGGTGACTCATTCTTGGGTCGTGTTGTCAACCCGCTTGGCCAGCCAATCGATGGCAAGGGCGAAATCAAAACTACTGAGCGTCGCGCACTTGAGCTTCAGGCTCCTGGTGTTATGGCTCGCAAGTCAGTGCACGAGCCACTGCAGACCGGCATCAAG
>CAINTU010000169.1 GCA_903853515.1 uncultured Micrococcales bacterium
AAGCTTTAGGTGATCGCAGACTCGCTCGCAGAAAGCTGAATCGTCGATACCAGTCAAAAGTTTGTATTGCTTTAGCGGTACTGCCTTCAAAGGCTTGACCTTTGCGGCCGCTTTGACGGCAACGGGCTTCTTAGCAACGGGTTTCTTGGCGACAGGCTTTTTGGCGACTGGTTTCTTGGCTGCATTAGTAATAGTCATAAATGCAGTTTGGCACCAAATAGGCCAATGCGCGAACCTAACCACCAAGATTTCACTTTATGAACTTCGGAGCACTTAGCGAAGCCGATGCGCCGTTGGTTGATTAAAACAACGAGTCGATGTCGCGTGCAGAATCGCGCATAAGTTCATAGTCGAGCACCAAGCATTCGATGCCGCGGTCAGCTGCCAAAGTTTTAGCCTGCGGCTTGATTTCTTGAGCCGCAAAAATACCCCGCACCGGCGCAATGCTCGCGTCACGATTGAGAAGTTCAAGGTACCTTGTTAGCTGCTCTACCCCGTCGATTTCACCGCGACGCTTAATCTCAATCGCAACGCTCTCGCCATTCGAACCCTTGGCCAAAATGTCGACTGGCCCGATTTGGGTTGGGTATTCGCGCCTGACTAGCTTGGCCCCAGCACCGATAAGTTCGATTTGTTCTGCCAGCAACGCTTGCAGGTGAGCCTCTACTCCGTCTTTTATGAGGCCGGGATCTTTGCCCAATTCGTGATCAACTTCGGCGACGATTTCATATATCTGAATCCACAAGATATCTGCGGTCTTTTGCTGGCCTACTCGCCAAATCTGAGTTACGCCCGCCGCCACCTGCACATCGTCTGGCTCGTGGGTAGTGAAATTCACCGGAGGGTTCATCCAGTTGAGCGGCTTATAACTGCCTGTCTCGCTGTGAATCAAAATGCTACCGTCACCTTTGAGCATTAACAGGCGTCTAGCTCTCGACAGGTGTGCCGTGAGCCTGCCTGCATAGTCGGCAGAGCATTCAGCAATAACGAGACGCATGGATTCGCTAACTAGTTGCTTGCTTTATCGAGCCGGGCTTCGACGGCTTCAATCTTGCCAATCAGGTGCTCAAGTTGGGCATCTTGGCTAGTCAAGTGGGCCTGAATCTTGATGGCCTCTTCAAGCACAGCCGCAGCGTCTTCATAGGTCAACCTCGCGCGTTCATCAGACGAAGCCGCCTGAATGTTTTGCCCCACGATAATGATCGGCAGCAACACAAGTTGCAAGAACGTCTGTGCAACCCAGCTCACGATGATTATCGTGTTGCCACTTGCCAGCGCAGAGGGCAGACTGACCAAAGTGAGAGCGAAGAATAGGTAAGCCGCCCACATCGTGCCCACAGATTTGGTTATGAACAAACCGATCTTGGCGTTCAATCCAATTGACGGCGCGGCCGCCAGCGGCTTAGGTGCGGCAGGATGACTCTTTCGCTTTTGAATGTGCGGGTGAGGCACGTATTCGTATTTTTGCGGTGCTTTAGTTTTGTCGGCCATAGCTAATCCTTGGTTAGTATTCGATTTCTATCTTCATCGATGCTGGTTCGGCAGAGACGCTCTTGATTTTGATTTCATTGACCGGGTGGCTCAAAATTTCTTCGACCCTGGCCTTGAGCGCAATCGGCTCGACTAAAACAAAGTTAACCGTCAAATTGATCTCGTTAGAGGTGCCCATGCGAAAAAGTTTTGGACTATCGAAGACCACAACGGCGACAGTCAAAATGGCGGCATAAAGCGCCTGGGCCGTCAAGTCATAGGCGGGCAGGCCAAGGTCGAGACCAATTGCGAGGGCCACCAACAAATAGACAATCTCGTTCCAGCCGAGAGTGTCAGAGCGGAAACGAAAAATTGAAATTACCGAGAAAAGCGCAAAACCCAATCCGAGCGAAATCGTGAACGTGCCAAGTGCGCCGCCTAAAACGAACAGAGTCACATTGATAAGTGCGATAGCGACGAACACATCACGACGCTTGTGGCGACGAAAGAAACAGAGGTAGCCGATAACAAAAAGCAGCGCTAAATCGATGCCTAAGGCGGTCAAAAGTTCAGGGTAATCAATCGGAGTCACAAGGCTAGACTATCTTCAAATGGCTAAATCAAAGATGTTTAGAACTATTGCCCAACTGGCGACAATAGCCGCATTTGCGCTTAGCGCAGGTGCAGTTATGCCGAGTTCGGCGCAAGCAACCGCCACGAATATGGCGCTGACCGAAGCTGACATATTTAGCGCTACAACCATTGCCAACTACGCAATCACCATTGATCCGGCAGGGGTCAGCAAGCTAAACAACGACCCCACAAACTACGTCGGGGCAACAATAACAATCAGTGCGCCAAATCGAACTGCCCAGACACTGAATGTCGGCATCAGGCTAAAGGGCAGCACCTCAATGCAAAAACTCGACCAGCAGCCATCTTTCAAAATCAAATTTGACTACAAGGCCAGCGGGCATCCGAGGTTTCTGAATGCATTCAAGCGCATGACGCTAAATGCGATGACCCAAGACACCAGCAAGCTGCACGAATACGCGTCATACCTAATGTTTCGAAACATGAATGTGCCTGCACCCCGAACGGGATGGGGCTTGGTCACCTTGAATGGGGCCAACAAAGGACTCTATTCGAATATCGAAACTGAAGACGGGATTTTTGTTGGCAAGCACTATAAAGATGTGACCCAGCACATTTATGAGGGCACAGCTTTTGCCGATGTGAATGCCGGCAATGAATCTGGAACAGATAAGTCTGGCCCATTCTTAGTTGATTACGGCTATAAAGCAGTGCCAAACAAATACGACCTCGCGGCCCTGATAAATGCGAATCAACTCTCTGGCGCAGCCTGGTATAAGGCAATGGCCAAAGTGAGCGACAGAGCAGAAATGATTCGAGAATTTGCGGTCGAGAATTTCGTTGGCCACTGGGACGGCTATTCTGGCGTCGACATCAATAACTATTATTTGCGCAGTAACAGCCGCGGCGTCTTCTCAATTCAGCCTTGGGGCACCGACCAAACTTTTGGTGAAGATCGCAACCAAGATTCGCCGACTTATCATTCGAACTTTTTTTATCCACTCGTATCCCAGCGCTCAAATCAACCTTGGATGGGTTACGGCGCAAGAGGCATGATGTATGTCAAGTGCGTGCGCTATGCGCCTTGCCTCAAGGAATACTTGCTAGATCTGAAGGCCACATCGGCGAAAGCCACATCAATCAAACTAACGAAGCTCATGGCCAACGCCGCCAAAGTCGTCAACACCTTCGGTCAGGTTAGTGCAGATCAGATTCGTGAACAGAAGCGCACGATTGCCTGGGTCGGCGCTCAGCAAAAGAATGTTTTGCAAGCGCTAAAAGACAACGGAATCAAATAGTTTTAGGCCACACCGGCAAGGTGCATCGTAAGCCCAAGCATCACGATGCCGCCAATACGGTAAACCCAGCGAAGGGCCGGGCGCTTGATTGGGCGCTCTTCGCCTTCGTTGCCTTCGCGACCAAAAAGCCCCAGTATCGACAGTGCCAGCATCGGAATCGGCAACAGCACAAACGACCACTGGGCAAAATCGGGCTTGCTGCCCAGCCAATCGTGCACCAGCCCAGAAGTGGCGCTGGCGACCAGAAGCGTAAATGCTAGCCCTGGCACGCCTTCAGGCATGATTCGCCAAATAAATGCATAATTCGGCAGTCGATCGGCTAGCCAACCCAAAATGTTCGGCACGATAAACAGTGCTGAACCAACCCAAACCTGCCAGCTGTTGCCCATGAAAGCGGCTGTGACAAAGATGAAGATTGCCAGGCGCATTGCAGTTGCGATGCTGCGCTGCAAAAGCGATGTGCCTGGTACTTCGGTTGGGTTGATGCGGTCAAGTCGAGCCGGAAAATATCTTGCAGCTATTTCTTCGAAGATGACTCGAATGGTGATTGCAGCAGCGATAAACGTTGAAAAGTCGGCAACGTGGTTGGCAACAGCCAAGGTTTTGCCGGCAAGCGCTGGCAAAGTTGAGACCATCGAAGAGACGGTCCAACTTGAGAAGAACGCGACAATTGCCAAATCAGTGAGGCGTTCCCAGAAATAGCCGAACGATGTTTCGAAATGCCTGCGAATGCTTCTGAAGCCCAAAGTTATAAGCGCTGGGCCAAAACCGATTAGAAATACTCCGGCCATAAGTCGAACGTCGTCGACACCCGTGTATCCGTGGGCAATAAAACTACCAACCACGAATATCGCTGCTGCCAAGAAGCCAGAGAAGGCGTCGAATGCACCCAGCAGGGCGATTGCCAGAAGCCACTGCCACTGTGGCGGCAAGACTTCGAACGGCATGCCATTGAGTGGAATAGCGCCAAGCAAGATTCCGGTGATTGGCAGAATCAAATAAAACGACCCGAGCATCGCGCGCAGATAAGCACCGTCGTTGAATACCTTTGAGATTACTGGCGAGAATCTCGCAGTTGCCAAAACAATGTTGTGGCTTAGCCGATCAAGAAAATTGAACGCTCTGAAATTGAAAAGCACAAACCGATCGCCCGCTCTCTCATGGGCGGTTGTAAAGCTTTCAACCTCAGCATCGATTGTGGCAACTGAACCGTCACTGGCGCTTGTGTCTTGGCTTGTGTCTTGGCTTGAAGAAGTGCCGCTCGTGCTAGAGCCAGTCTTAGCTGCGCCACCTGCGCCACCTTGTGAACCGCCTGCCCGTGGCGTGCCACCTGCTGCGCCGGCAGACCCTGCGGCACCTGCTGCGGCACTTGCAGCTGCGCCCGCAGCTGCGGCCACCGATGAGACCACAACAACGGCAGCCGTCGTTGATTTTGCAACAGCGACCACTGAGGCCGGGCTGGCCAACGGGTCAAACGGCTGACTCGGTGCGTTGTCATCACCGGTAGCGCCAATTGCAGGGTTGGCAACAGGCTCACCAGGCGTGAATGTTGGCAGGGTTATTAAGCCCGCGATACCACCTGCGTTTGGGTCGGCAGTTGGCGTCGCGCTAGGGGTTACCAAAGCCGGTGCGCCATTTGCGCCAGGCACGACGGTCAAGTTAATCGTGACCTGTTGATTGCTCAAATTAGTTTGAGCATCGCTTATCGCAGTGAAGTGTTTGGCAGGCAAACCTGTTTTGAAGCCCGCCGCAAAGTGGTTACCGAGTGAAAAGTTTGTTGAGGTAGCTTTGTCAACCAGCACCATCTTTATTGCGTAGTTGCCCACTTGATCGAAACCGATCGGTGCACTAGTTACAGCATTGCTGTTGAAAGGGCTTCGACCAAGGTATTGCCATTCGCCATCGACTTGGGCAAAGGCAACAAGGTCAGATTTCGCTGCAATGGCGGCACTTACCTTCATACCAAGGCTGACTGCCGTGCCAGCATCGATTTGCTGGGTCGCGGTTGTAGCCAAAGTGTCATTTTGCCCGAGCGATGTCAAGTCAATTGAGAGGTTGACCGCAGGAACATTTGGGGTTGGTGCTACGACCTTTGCGCTTGTGAGCGCATCGATTGTCGATTGTGGCAGTGTGCTCAAAACTTGCGAGAGTGGCACAAGAGTTAGGGTTTGTGGCAGCACACCAGGCGTTGTGGCGGCTACTGGCACCGGTTGGGCCTGAACGGCGATTGCGCTTGTGACATCTTTAGCCGGCCCCTTATTGCCAAGGATGCCTTCGGCGCTACCTGCGATTAGCGTCAAAGCAAAAGCCCCATTGCCGCACCCGTCGACCGAAACTTGGTAATTTGCCGCGCTGCCGGTTACACCTGTAATGGCGCATCCGGTTGCGCTAGTGCGCTCTGCAATCTTGAACCAACTGCTGTCTACATTTGAAACCGGTTCGTCAAAGACAACTTCGAAGACGTGTGCTGCCGAGGTAAGGCTGCCTGGCACTAGAGCAATCGTTGCGCTGGGCCCAGTTCTTTTGAGCGTGATTACCTGAGACTGTGAACCCCTAAATAAAACCATCACTGAGCCATCGGTGATCCGATCTGGTGTTGTCGGCCAGATGCTGATTGCATAGCTGAAGTTGTTGGCATTCACCACGCTAGTGATACTTCGTTGCCAAAGAGCGTCAGCACCTGCTGTGCCGCCAACTTCAATGTCGCTCACACCGACGTTTTTTAGAGGTTTGTTGAATGTGGCAACAAACGTTAATTTGCTCGCGTTAGTCGGGCTCGCGCCTTTGAAAACGAAGCTATTCGCTGAGAGTGTTAGGTCATAGTTGATGATGACCTTGCCATCAGGCTGCGCTGATTTTGCCTGACCCGCTAAAGGCGCAATTAGGTAATCTACCTGGTTCGCCTCACCAAAGTTGCCGATCGAGCTCGTGCCAATAAAACCGCCGTTGCCAGCCGCCTCTGAGCCAACGTTATAGATGTTGCCACCGAGCCCGCCGGTCGCGCCGCCGCCGCCACCACCACCGCCGCCACCATCGCAGGCCCAAGCGCCATAGATGCAATTCGGTGAGGTGCCGTCAGCGCCATTCGTAGATTTTGCTGGGTTCGCAATTGAGCTTCCGTCACCGCCTGAACCAGGTGAGTTTGCAGCTCCACCGCCACCGCCACCACCAGCAACCACTAAAACATTCGCATCAATCGTCAAGACGGTGGCAGCGCCGCCACCGCCACCAGCGCCAGAGGTTCCAAGTGGGCCAGTCGAACCGCCTGATCCACCGTCATATAAATTCGAGTTTTGACCGGCAACATAGCTACTCTGCCCTGCCGTGCCGCCACCGCCTGCAGAGTTGACGCCATCGCGGCCGTTGCCCCCAGCGCCGCCAGGCCAGATGCCGATGCTTTTACCCGCCACCACAGGCAAGGTGAAATGTGCGTGACCCACCTGGCTAGGAACGTGCATCGTGCAGCCAGATCCGCAGTCGCGACCGCCGAGGCCTCCTGCACCACCATACATTTCTACGTCGATTGAGCCGACCCCGATCGGCACGACAAAATTGCGATCTGTATCGGCCGGCGTATAAGTTCTTGTGCAGCCGGTGTCAGTTGCCTCGAATCCTGGGGCACATGAATTCGCCTGGGCCGGCAAATTTGCGAGCGATAGAAAGCTAAATCCGAATGCAAGTGTTAGCGCGGTTAGCGCACGCGAGCCAACTAAGAATTTTTGACCTAAAGACATTTCGCACTCCAATGTGATTTGCACAAATCACAAAGGATATTTTATTTCGTTAGTCAACGATGGTGCTGCAATAGTCGATCACAGTATTGCGTTCATATACGGCAAGGTTGCCGGCGGCCGTTGTGTCTGTGCCTTGGATGTAATTTGTGTAGTAACTCTTGAATGCAACAGCCATTGAGGCCAAAGATATTCGCAAATCCGAACTTGCCGCCAGTTTGCTTAGCGGCGCCACGTCGGCGGCATACTTGTCGAACTCAATTTCTAGCGTCGGCGTCTTCACTTTGGCATAGGCGATACAGGCAACGCGATCGGTATTGCGAACATTTGCCTGCACTACCGTCACGGCGCCAAAGGCAATTATTGCCAATGTCAACACGGCTGCGCCTATTCGATACCAAAACAAAAGCTGCTTTGACAACGGTTCAACGATTAGCTCGCCCTCAAGCTTTGCTTTGCGAGCGCGCAACTCGTATCCACGCAACAAAACCACAACGGCAAAAATGCTAAACAAAACTGCAAAATAGGTCAGCACCAGGGTTGCGGCGAGTTGGCTCTGAGTCTTGAACCTGACCAAACCAAAAATGCCGCCTAGCACATCAGAGAATTTCTTGGTCTTATCGATTGAACCCGAAATTGCAGCACCAACGAAAGGCAACACCACGACAAAAACGCTAGAGCTAAGCAACAGCCAAACGCGCACTCTAACGCGGGCTTTGAAAAGCGAGAGAACCGCTACGGCAATATTGGCGCCAACGAAAAAAAGGTAACCAAAGATCACTAGATAAAGCGCTGGGGCAACTTTGGCGTAACTTTTGCCGCTTACGAGCGCAAAGTAGTCACTGAGTGGCCACCAATAGCTGACTGGCCAAACCAATAGAAGCACTGCGCACAAACTAGCAAGTGCGGCCAGCACATCGCGGTTACGTCTTACCAACATTTTCTTTGACCTCTCAAACAAAACTTTAGTTAATGCTAACTTGCCGTAGTTTAATTGTCTTATTCCTATTTGGCCTAGAAAGTTGCAAATGCTCGATTTATCAAACAAAACGGCGATTGTTACTGGCGCAAGTTCTGGGCTTGGTGCCGCCTATGCCCAGGCTCTTGCAGACCGAGGGGCAAAAGTTATTCTCATCGCACGTCGAGCCGATAGATTGCGCGAGCTTTCAGACAAAATCAACTTGAAGCATGGCCTCTATGCCTCGAGCGTGCTGTCGTTCGATCTTTCAAGCAGGGATGCCGGTAAGACTCTGGCCAAAATCATCAAAGGCCGGGGCACCCAAATCGACATTTTGATAAACAACGCTGGATTCGGGCGAAGCATCGCATTCGGCGAAGAGCCGATCGCTGACATCACCGATGAGCTAAGCGTGAACGTTTTGAGCCTGGTTGATCTGACTCGTGAATTCTTGCCAGAGATGCAAGCGCGAGGCAACGGTTTAGTCATTAACGTGGCTTCAACCGCTGCTTTTCAATCGTTGCCGTTTATGGCTGTATATGGTGCCACAAAAGCCTTTGTGCTTTCATTCACAGAAGCGCTTTGGGGTGAGTCAATTGGCACAGGTGTCAACGTGTTGGCCGTATGCCCAGGGCCAACTGCCACAGAGTTTTTCGATGCTGATAAAGCGTCGCCTGCTTTCGGCAAATTCATGCAGACGGCAGATCAAGTGATTCGGGCAACCTTCAAAGAGCTCGACAAAAAGAACCCGGCCCCGTTTGTAGTTAGCGGCAGACTAAATCACCTGCTAGCTCTCACCGGCCGCTTTTCAACGCGCAGGGCAGCAGTTAAACTAGCCGCCAAAGTAATGCGTCGAACAATCAAACAAAGTTAATTCGCGCTCAGTTTTATCGCGAGCTCAAACCCCAGCCAACAGCAAGTTCGCGACGCCAAGCGTCTTCAGGCACGTCTAGACGTTGGTAGTGGCCTGATTGGCCAGTGGTCATGTCGAACTCAGTCGACCCGCCGCCGTCGAGAGATACCGCGTCGGTGGCACCAAGTTGTTGCAAAAATTCTGCCATCTGATCAACAGTTGACCCCCCTCGCCTAGTGCCAAAATCTTCGATACTTAATCCCAGGCTTGAAGTTATTAGCCAGATCTGGCCATCCTTGTTCCAACCAATTGCTGTGCGTGGGCGATAACCGGGTGGATGAGTAGCGCACGCATAGTTGATGAGTGAATCTTTCATGATGTTGAGCCCTCGTCCAGAGGCGAACACCAGCGAGTTGTGGCCAAAACTTGCGTAAGCCAAATCAACGCTCGCCTGGTCGCCGACATCAACCTGTAGTGTGCCGCGATGATCAGTGCCATGGATTTGTAGAACGTGCTGGGTTGGCCAGACTGTGACAGATGCCCCATTGTCATAAACTGCCGCCACACGATTGTTTGCATCGAGCACGATAGTGGCAAGCCCAGCCGGTGGGCGCCCACCATAACTATCGTCATAAAGGGTCGCACGATTCTGGGAAGGGTTTCGCGAGTTCACCGAATCAATACGAAAAGTTGATCCAGAAACCTTTACTGTGCCACGAATCAAGAGCGCGTCAGAAACGAAATCTTGCTGAGTTTTTGGCCTTGCCGGCAAAGTCAGTTTGGTTAGCATACCCACTTTTAGCTTAGATAAGCTGCTGGCATAGCGCCCCCGCAGTTGCAACACCGTTCCCAGTTTCACGGCAACATCTGAGCCCGCAACATAAATCTTTTTTATTTTGCCTTTGTAAACCAAAACTGTTTCAGCACCACGGGGCACAATGGCCCCTGCGAAACTGCTGTTATAAATCACGGCAGAATCGGGGCCAGGGGCCGGTTGGTTGACCCCCGTGATATTGATTGTTTTAGGGCCAAGTTTGATGGTTCCTGTGGTTCGGTAGCCACTTTTGGCGGTAATCGGTATCTGGGCCAAACCAAACACCTTGCTCATCTGGCTAGTGCCATAAATGACTTGTGAGTTTTCGATGACGGCACCAGCCGGAAAACCCATATCCGTGTCAAATAAATCACCATTGATGGCAACCTGCACCCCTTGAGCTGCGGCCTGATCGTTGAGTTGAAAAAGCGACGGAAACCCGTTATGCAGAGCCACTAGGTTGGCTTTGCGCAGGTTAGCCGTAGCAACAGTGATTTTTGCGCCCTCAGGTGCCAGCAGGTTCGCCCCCGAACTTGGTGTCGACCAAAGCCAACTATCGACGCTAATGCCACCAGCTAGATCGAAATGTTGTTGATGGTGCGCCGCATCTAGATTCGGCGCCAAAGTGCAAGCAGCCGCAATAGCCAGTGAGGCGTTCAAAGGGTCGCTAGAACCGGCGAATGCAAGGGCAAGGCTGGCAAGTGTTGCCACCACAATTCTCTTCTTCAAAACCGGCACTAGCAAAGGCTAGCGGTCGAAACTGAAATTTGGCTGCATGCTCTGGGCCTGCGCTAATTGCATTCGTTAGGCTCGATGCATGCGCTCAAATCGCCGTTCTGTTGCTCTAAGCGCATTCTTGCTAGCTGGCGCCATTGTGGGCTCTTTGGCCCAGCCAGCCTCTGCTAGCCCCCCAACCGTGCCGCAAACCTATGTTGAAGGCAGCGACCCTGCGGCGGCGCTTTATAATCCTCTCGTGGTGAATCAGATCAACCTGAGCATGCCGCCTTCGACAATCACCGGCCTAACTTCGCCCAACGTCAATTCTGACAATGAAGGTGCCTACCTGCCGGCCACAATGTCGGCCGTCGTCAACGGCAAGGCTTATGGGCCAATGGCTGTTGGTGTTCACCTAAAGGGCGCTTGGGGGTCATGGCGTGATATAAACGGAAAATCAGGTTTCAAGGTAAAAATCGACTTCGTTGATAAGAATGCCCGCTTTTTTGGCGTTTCAAAGTTGACCCTCAACAACATGGTTCAAGACCCCAGCTTTTTGCACGAGACCATGGCCTATCGCATCTTTAGAGCGGTGGGCATTGCGGCGCCTAGAACTGGCTTCGCGAATGTGACCGTAAACGGAGTCAACTATGGCTTGCACCTGAACCTAGAGACTTTCGACACAGAATTATTGGCTCGGTTTAATGTCAAGCCTCAACACATCTATAAAGCCGGCGTGCCAAGCTTCGCCGATTTGGCTCAAGGTCAAGAGCCTGGATTCGCCGTCGGCTTTGGCAAAGCTGACGACAAAGCCGACCTCACAAGCCTGATTGCGGCCAATGGCGCCAATCCACAAACCGACTGGTTCACACGGGTATCGCAAGTTGCTGATCTAAAAGAAATGACCCTTGATTGGGCCACCGAGCTTTTCACGGGCCACTGGGATGGCTATGTGCACAACCGCAACAACTATTATTTGGTTTCAGATTCAGCCGGACGCTTCATCATGCTGCCTTGGGGCACAGATCAATCCTTTTATGGCGGCGTTGATTATTACGACAACGAAGGTTTGATGTTTAGGCAGTGCTTGCTATCTAAACCATGTTTGGCACTGTATCAACAGGCTTTGGCAAAAGTCGTGCACACAACCAACGCACTTAACATTCTGCCAATGACCGAGGCCGTTGCCGCAGCAATATCGAGCACTGCCCTAGCCGACACACGCAAAGAATTTGGCAACGATCAAATCCCAGGATATCAAGCAGGCGCCAGAAACATTTTGCAATCGCAGCTCACTAACGCACTAACGATGATCGTGCCTTTTGATACTGAAATGGCGACCTTCGGAAATGCTGATTACGGTCTCGCTGCGCCGAACTCGCTACTTTTCGTGCCTGCGAGTGCCAAAAGCATTCAGATTCAAGGCAACCCGTTTTCGCCAACCGCAGTCTCGAGCCACCCAAGAATGCTGCTGCACGCTGGGTTGAATACGGCAACGATAGTGATTTCAAACCAAGCAGGCAACAACAGCCAAACGTTTTTAGTCAAGGTCTATCGGCTATCAGCTAAGGCAATAAGCAAAACATTCGCTTTTGTGGCTTCGTCGTCACACCTCACGCCTAAGAGCCTTGACGCCCTAGGTGTCATGAGCGACAAACTGGCTAACTGCCAAGAGATCAAGGTTGAGCTGCTCTTCGGCCAGGCTAAATTGAGCTATAAGAGCGCAATCGCCTTAGCGAAACGGCGGGCCAACGAGCTCAATGCACGACTAACTGCGCTATCGGTCAGGCCGGTCAGAATCACTTATGCGCTTAGCCCCAAGGTGTCTGGCGATCAGGTGACCGTCAATCTGAAATACCAAGGATAACTTCGCGCAGCTAAAGCTCTGGCTATATCGCTTGGCTGCACCTCTGTCTAAGCCCATTCTCGTGCAACAGCGTCAGTGACGCTTTGGAATCTGTTCGCCCTCGACCTCTGAGCTGCTAACTAGTCCTTGGGGGGGTTATTCACCCA